>DATLGR010000308.1:0-12185 GCA_035540415.1 Burkholderiales bacterium
CCGTCCATCATGAGCAGGCGCTCGATGAACACCGCCTCCTTCTTGACGAGCTGCCCCACGCCGAGCGCATCGAGCGCGTGCCAGGCGTTGGGGGCGATCTGGATGCCGGCGCCGATCTCGCCGAACTGCGCGGCCTGCTCGAGCACCAGCACGCGGAAGTTCTTGCGCGCGAGCGCGAGCGCCGCGGCGAGGCCGCCGATCCCGCCGCCGGCCACGATGACGGGCTGGACGTTGCGAGGCGAAGTCATGCCCGCAGTCTAACCCCCGTGCGTGAGCCCGCCGTCGACGGCGAGCTCCTGCCCGGTGACGAAGCCCGCCGCCTCCGAGCACAGGAACGCGATCGGGCCGGCGAGCGCCTCCGGGGCGAGCGGCGCCGGAATGCACTGCAGCCCGAGGATCATGCGCCGGTAGTCCTCGGGCAGGCGCTGCTTCTGGTGGTCGGTGAACACCACGCCGGGCAGGACGGTGTTGACCGTGATGCCGTGCGCGCCGAGCTCGCGCGCGAGCGAGCGGCTCATCCCCATGAGCCCCGCCTTGCTCGTCACGTAGTGCAGGAAATTCGGCCGCCCCATGCGGTAGGTCCCGGAGGACACGTTCACGATGCGGCCCCAGCGGCGCTTCTTCATGTCCGGGACGCAGGCGCGGATGCAGTGCAGCGTCCCCGTGAGATTGGTGTGCAGCACCGCGTCCCACTCGGCCTGCGGGATCTCGTCGAACGGGCGGTAGGCAAGCTCGGTGAATTTTGCGGCGTTGTTGACCAGCGCGTCGATGCGGCCGAAGCGGGCGAGCACCGCTTCGACCATGGCACCCACCGAGTCGGCCGAGGCGATGTCCACCTGCCGCGCGAAGCCGCCGACGGCCCGTGCGCTTTCCTCGGCGAGCGCGGCGTCGAGGTCCGCGACCGCCACCTGCCAGCCCTCGCGCGCGAGCTGCGCGGCGGCGGCGCGGCCGATGTTGCGCCCGGCGCCGGTGACGAGCGCCACGCGCATCAGAACAGGATGGCGATGCCGTCGAGCTCGCCTTCGGAGTTCACGAGGTCGACGCGCTTGGCGGCGATGCGGAAGCCCTCGCCGGCGCGGCGCAGGCGGTGCTCGACCAGCGCGCCCCACACGCGCTGGCGCTCGTGGCGCCACTCCACGAGCTGCAACGTGGATGAAACGCGCAGCTCCTGGCCGCGCTCTTCGAGCACCATCACGTTGCCCACCTGGTGCACCGTGCGCGCGTGCGGCAGGCGCGCGTGGGCGCGGGGATGGCGCAGCTGCTGCACGCGCAGCCCGAGCAGCGTGCGGTCGTCGTGGATGATCGAGCTGGTCTCGACGCCGTCGGCCTGGTCGCGCTCGAGCGGCACCCAGTAGGTGGCGTCGTCGGTGAAGAGCGCGAGCCACTCCTCGAAGCGCTGGGTGTCGAGCAGGCGCGCCTCGTGGTACAGGAAAAGCTCGGGCGTCATTTGCGGCTCAGGTAGTCGAGCCAGGCGCGCGCCTGCGCCCGGATGAAGACCTCGCTCGTGCCCGAGCCGCCGCGGCGCGTGCCGTCGGCCTCGTCAACGTCGCGCCCGTGGCCGCGGCCGACATGCACCCATTCCACGGCGCCCGAGTCGAGGCCGCGCTGCACGCGCTCGTACACCTCCAGGTCGTCGGTGAGCACCCAGGAGGCGGTGCCGTTCACCACGTTGGCGAAGGCCACCGTGTCGCGGAACATCGCCGGCGGCGCGTTCTTCATGCGGAACGAGTAGGTGTAGACCACCGAGCGGTTCACCGCGAGCGGGTGGATGATGCGCAGCTGGCGGAACTGGCTCATGAACGAGCAGTTGGGATAGATGATGGTGTTCCAGCGCGTCACCGCGAGCACGCGGTCGGCCTCGGCGGCGCCCACGCGCTCGACCAGCCGTCGCCGGTAGTCCTGGAACACCGGGTGCTCCTCGCCCCCGGTGAGCCGCTTGTCGGTGTGGTAGTCGCCCAGCCAGCCATGGCCGCGCGGCGTGGTCCACAGGCCGATCGACTCCCACAGCGATTCGGGGGCGCCGTTCTGGCGCATCTGGCGCACCGCGATGTCGAAGTAGTGCTCCTCGCCCGGCTTGCCGGGCTCGGGGGCGCCGCGCGCCGCGGCGATCGACGAGGCGTGCACGTAGAGCGGGTGCACGCCGTCGAGGTGGTTCTCGAGCATCAGCTTCCAGTTGCCGTGGTAGGCGTGCTTGAACACGCCGCCGGCCACCTCGAGCTCGCCGCCGGGGGCGCGGTCGACGAAGTCGTCGAACGAGGTGCGGGCCGGGCCGAGGAACTCCTCGAGGCTCGGGCCGTCCGCGGCGAGCGAGGCGAAGATGAAGCCGCGGTACACGGCGACCCTCGGCACGGCCTTGAGTGCGAGCTCGCCAAAAGCGGCCGGGTCGTAGCCGCCCGGGACCGGCACGAAGCGCAGCGCGCCCGCGCGGTCGTAGCTCCAGCCGTGGTAGGGGCACACGAAGCGCTCGACGCTGCCGCGGCCTTCGGCCACCACGGTGGAGCCGCGGTGGGCGCAGCGGTTCACCAGCACGCCGATGCCGCCGTCGTCGCGCCGCACCACGACGACCGGCTCGCGCCCCATGCGGGTGGTGAAATAGTCGCCGGGCCGGGGGGCCTGGCTCGCGTGGCCGAGCACCAGCCAGGCGCGGCCGAAGAGGCGATCCATCTCGAGCTCGAAGATCGCCGGGTCGCTGTAGACCGCGCGGTGCACGCGGTCGGGCTGGATCAGCATCGCGAGGCGTTCGTCGGCAGCCATGTGCGTTGACAACTGAATGAGATTCGTTATTCTAGCCCCGAGGAGGTTTCCCATGAAGAGACAACTGATCGTGCTGTCGGCGGCCGCCGCGGCGTTTTTTTGCGCTGCGGCGCAGGCCCAGACGGTGCTGCGCTTCAACACCTGGCTGCCGCTCGTGCACCCCATCATGGCGGCAAGCGTCAAGCCCTGGACCGACGACGTCGCCAAGGCGACGGACCATCGCGTGCGCTTCGAGTTCACCGCCCAGAGCATGGGCCCGCCCCCCAACCAGTTCGAGATGGTGCGCGACGGGGTGGTCGACGCGGCGATCACCGTGCACGGCTATACCCCGGCGCGCTTTCCCCTGATGCAGATCGGCGAGCTGCCGTTCGTGGCCGACACCTCGGAGGCGCTGTCGGTGGCCCTCTGGCGGGTGACGCAGAAGCACTTCGCGGCGAAGGACGAGCACGCCGGCACGCAGGTGATGGCGCTCTTCACCTCGCAGCCCGGGCGCGTGTTCACCACCAAGCGGGCGCTGCGGACGCTCAAGGACTGGGAGGGGCTCAAGTTCGCCGGCGGCGCCGCCATCAACCTCCAGCAGGCCAAGGCGCTCGGCGGGGTGGGCATCCGCGCGCCCGGCCCCCAGGCCTCCGAGATGCTGAAGCGCGGCGTCGTGGACGGGCTCTTCATCGACATGTCGTCGTTCACCGACTTCCACCTCGCCGGCACCGCCAAGTACATGCTCGACTTTCCGCGCGGCATCCATGCCGCCACCTTCATGCTGGTCGTGAACAAGGCGAAGTGGGACGCGATCGCGCCCGCCGACCAGGCGGCCATCCAGAAGATCTCCGGCGAGGCGCTGTCGCGCCGCTTCGGGCGCAACTGGGACGCCGCGGCGGCCAAGTCGCGCGAGAACCTGAAGCCGGCCGGCGTGGAGGTCACCATGGCCGACGGGGCCTATTTCGCCGAGCTGCAGAACCGCCTGCGCTTCCTCGAGGACGAATGGCTCAAGCAGGCCGCGGCCGCGGGCGTGGACGGCAAGGCGGCGCTCGCCGACCTGCGCGCGAACGTCGGCAAGCAGTAAGCCCGCGGTAGCCTTGTTCCGGCTGCTGCAGGTTCTGGCCGCGGCAACGCTGTTCGCGCTGATGTGCGTCGTCGCGGTCGACGTCACCGGCCGCTACGTGTTCAACCGGCCGCTGCCGGCGGGCTACGAGATGGTGCAGGCGCTGATGGGCGTGCTGCTGTTCGTCACCCTGCCGCTGGTGAGCCGCAACAACGACCACATCGCGCTCGGGCTGCTCGACCCGTACTTTGCCGGCCGCCTGGACTGGCTGCGCCGCGGCGCGATCCATCTCTTCTCGGCGGCGGTGCTGGGCTTCGTCACCTGGCGGCTCGCCGTGCACGCCGCCAAGCTGGCGCAGGGCGGCGACCTCACGCCGGTGCTGCAGATGCCGCTCGCGCCGATCGCCTGGTTCATGGCCGCCGCCGCCGCGCTGTCCTCGGCGCTGCTCCTCGCGCTCGCCTTCCGGTGCTTCTCGCAGCGGCGGCCTTCGTAGTCCTCTTCACGCTGCTTTTCCTGGGCGTGCCGATCGCCTTCGGGCTGATCGCGGTGGGCTTCGTCGGCTTCGGCATGCTGCAGGGCTTCGTGCCGGCGCTGCACATGGTGGGCCAGCTCGCCTTCTCGACCGGCATGAACGAGGAGCTCTCGGTCATCCCGCTGTTCGTGCTGATGGGCGGCTTCATCGCCGCCTCGCGCCTGTCGGACGACCTGTA
Source organism: Burkholderiales bacterium (assembly GCA_035540415.1). Taxonomy (GTDB): domain Bacteria; phylum Pseudomonadota; class Gammaproteobacteria; order Burkholderiales; family SG8-39; genus SCGC-AG-212-J23. Next base: position 4,507 of record DATLGR010000308.1, read on the forward strand.
CGCGGCGGCGAATGCGTTCCTCGGGCACCTGCGTGGCGGCCTAGCCATGGCGACGGTGGTGGCCTGCGCGGGGTTCTCGGCGGTGTGCGGCTCGAGCTTCGCCACCGCGGCGACCATGACCAAGGTGGCGCTGCCGCCGATGCGGCGCCTGGGCTACGGCGACTCGCTCGCGGCCGGCGCCATCGCTTCGGGCGCGACCCTCGGCATCATGATCCCGCCCTCGGTGCCGCTGGTGCTCTACGGCATCATGACCCGCACCGACATCTCCAAGCTCTTCATCGCCGGGATCCTGCCGGGGCTGCTCGGGGGCCTGCTGTACCTCGGCGCGGTGGCCTTCGCCACCTGGCGCCAGCCCGCGCTCGGGCCGCGCGGCGAGCGCTCGGGAGGGCGCGCGCGCCTCGCGGCGCTCGGCCGGGTGTGGGCCGTGGTGGCGCTCTTCGCGTTCATCATCGGCGGCATCTACGCCGGCTGGTTCACGCCCACCGAGGCCGCCGGCATCGGCGCCTTCGGCGCGTTCCTGTTCGCGCTCGCGCGCCGCTCGCTCGGCCCGGCGCGCCTGGCCGACGTGCTGCTCGACTCGGCCAAGACCACCGCGGTGATCCTGCTGCTGCTCATCGGCGCGCTCATCTTCTCGAACTTCATCGACATTGCCGGCGTGCCGCGCACGCTCGCCCGCTGGGTCGGCGAGGCCGACGTGGTGCCGGTGCTGGTGATCGCCGGGATGGTCGCGATCTACCTCGTGCTGGGCTGCATCCTCGACTCGATGTCGATGCTGTTCCTCACCGTGCCGGTGTTCTTCCCGCTGGTGGCGGGGCTGGGCTACGACCTCGTCTGGTTCGGCATCGTGGTGGTGACGGTCATCGAGGTGAGCCTCATCACCCCGCCCATCGGCCTCAACGCCTTCGTCCTGCACCAGGTGCAGCGCGACATTCCCACGCCGGTGATCTTCCGCGGCCTGCTGCCTTTCGTCGGCGCCGACGTGGTGCGCCTGGCGCTCCTGATCGCCTTTCCGGCGATCGCGCTCGCCCTGCCGGGGCTCATGTAATGGGGCAGGTCAAGAAGCCCGAGGTGCGCGAGGCGATCCTCAGGTCGGCGCTGCGCCTCTTTTCGCGCCGCGGCTATGCGCGCACGACGCTCGAGGACATCGCGGGCGGGGCCGGCGTGTCGGCGGCCAACGTCTACGTCTACTTCGGCTCGAAGCTCGAGATCCTCTACGCCATCTACGACCCCTGGATGCGCGAGCGCCTCACCGCGCTGGAGCAGCGGCTGCGGAGGCTGCGCTCGCCGCGCGAGAAGCTGCGCCTGCTCGTCACCACGCTGTGGCGCGACCTGCCGGCGGAGAAGAACGGCTTCGTCAACAACATCATGCAGGCCATCTCGAGCGCCACGCCGCGCGACCGCTACAAGCCGCACCTGCTGCGCTGGATGGAGGCGCAGCTCGAGCGCATGCTCGCCGAGGCGCTGCCGCCGCCGCGCCGGCGCCGCCTCGGGCGCGCGCGGCTCGCGCACCTGCTGGTCATGGCGTTCAACGGCTACATCATCTACCACCACATCAACCCGAAGGCGCCGCTCGACGATGCGACGGCGGAAGCGGTGTGCGACATGCTCCTGGGAGCGCCATGAATCCCGTGCGGGAAACCGCCGCCGGGCTCGCCCGGCGCCTTGCGCGCCGGGAGCTGACCGCGCGCGCCGTCGTCGAGGCCTACCTCGAAGCCATCGCGGCGCGCGAGCCGCAAGTCGGGGCGTGGGCGGCCGTCGATGGCGAAGCCGCGCGGCGCGCGGCGGCGGCGCTCGATGCCGGCGCGGTGCGCGGGCCGCTGCACGGCCTGCCGATCGGCGTAAAGGACATCCTCGACACGGCGGAGCTCCCCACCGCCTATGGCAGCGCCATCTACGAAGGCCACCGCCCCGCCTGGGACGCCGCTTGCGTGGCGGCCGCGCGCGCGGCCGGCGCGCTGCTGCTGGGCAAGACCGTCACCACCGAGTTCGCCACCATGAGCCCGGCGGGCACGCGCAACCCCCACGACGCGCGCCGCACGCCGGGAGGCTCGTCGAGCGGCAGCGCCGCGGCGCTCGGGGCGGCCATGGTGCCGCTCGCCTACGGCACGCAGACGGTCGGCTCGATCATCCGCCCCGCCGCCTACTGCGGGGTGGCGGGCTACAAGCCGACCTTCGGCACGCTCTCGCGCGCCGGCATGAAAATGGCCGCCGAGTCGCTCGACACGGTCGGCACGCTTGCGCGCACGGTGGAAGACGCGGCGCTGCTCGCCGCGGCGAGCGGCGTGCGCCCCGACCTCTACCCCATCGCTGAAATGGAAAGACCCCGGCTCGGCGTATGCCGCTCGCCCAACTGGCGCCACATGAGCGCCGAAGGCGCCGCGGCGTTCGAGGACGCGGTGCGCCGGCTGGCCGCGGCCGGCGCGCAGGTGCTCGAGCGCGAGCTGCCGGCGCCGTGCGAGGGCCTCGATGGCGCGCACCTCGCCATCCTCGACTTCGAGATCGCCCGCAGCTTCGCGCACGAGGCGGCGCATCACCGCGCCCGCATCAGCGCCGCGCTCCTCGAGCGCATCGATGCCGGTGCGCGCATGCCGTATGCGGACTATGCGCGCGCGCTCGGCGTGGCCGCCGAGTGCCGCCGGCGCTTCGCCGAGCACATGGGCGAGCTCGACGCCCTCGTCACCCCGAGCGCCACCGGCGAGGCGCCCGAGGGCCTCGGCAGCACCGGCAACACCGCGATGAACCGCCTCTGGACCGTGCTGCACGGCCCCTGCGTCACCGTGCCCGCCGGCCGCGGCCCCGCGGGCCTGCCCCTCGGCGTGCAGCTCGTCGGCCTGCCCGGCCACGACGCCCGCACCCTCGCGGTCGCGCGCTGGGCCGAAGCGAAAATCGGGGACGTACCCTGATTTTTCGGCGTAGCCCTGCGTTGCGGGCTACACCCAGACCTGCAGGACGTAATCGTAGGCCGCCTGGGCGTTCATCATGTCCACGCGCTGCAGCTTGATGCGGTAGCCCTCGCCGGTCTTCACCAGGTGGTGCTGGTAGGAGCCGGCGAAGTGGCGCAGGTCGTCGCGGCGCAGCTCCATCATGTGAAAACGCGAGCGCACGTGGACGTTGGTGCCCTCCACCTTGTCCACGACCACGTTGGAGACGACGTGGTTCGTCTCCCACAGCGGGCGCTGCGACCACGCGTCGGGGTGCAGCACGCGCCCCATGCGCACGTGCATGAGGTTCTTGTCCTCGGCGAAGATCACCGGCTGCCCGTCCCAGGTCTTGTAGCTGCGCTCCGGGGGCATCCAGTAGATGCCGTCCTCGGTGAAGAGGTCGATCCATTTCTGCCACTGCTTCGTGTCGAGCAGCTCCGACTGCAGGTAGAGGAACTGCTCGACTTCGTGGTGGATCGCGCTCATCGCGCCCCTTTCATGTACTGGGCCCACGCCTTCATCTGGTTTCGCATCGGCGCCTCCGAGGTGCCCTGGTTGGGCGCGCTCGAGACCTCGCCCGGCTTCTCGATGTCGTGGCCGTGGTGGCGCGCGAAGCTCACCCAGTCGCCGCCATCGGACGCGAGGCCCTGGTGGCATTTCCAGAAGTTCTCCAGGTCGTCGGCGTTGATGAGCGTGGCCGGCGAGTTGACCAGGTTGTAGTAGGCGAGCGAGCGCCGGTAGATGGGCTCCGGCGCGCCCTTGAGGCGGAAGTGCCAGATCTCGGTGAGGGTGCGGTCCACGCCGAGCGGGCGCACCGCGCGCAGCTGCTGCAGCGGCGACTGCACCGAGAGCCCGGGGTAGATGAGCACGTGGTGGAGGTTCACGCCCACGATCTCCTCGAAGCGCTTCTGGCCGTACTTCTCGACCATGATCTTGTCGTAGGCGAGCGTGTCGGGGTCGGTGGGACGCAGGCCCATGTAGCCCGTCAGCACGCAGTGCCCGTACGGGTAGCCGATGGTCTGGAAGTTGTCCCACTTGTCGATGGTCACCGTCGCGAAGGCGGAGAGCATGTGGTAGGAAAGCGGCGCCTTCCCCGTTTTCTTCTCGATGGCCTTCTCCACCTCGTGCGCGGCGCGCCCGGTGGACTGGTGCGTCACCGAAGGGTGCAGCGCATCGATCTGGTTCTCCATGAACAGCTTCCAGTTGGAGTGCTGGATGACGCGGAAGCAGTTCGGCACGATCTCGACCTCGCCCTCCGGGGCGCGGTCGCACATGTCGTCGAACGCGACGATGGATTTCCCGAGGAACTCCTTCAGCGAGGGGCCCGTGGGCGACAGCGAGGCGAACACGAACCCGCGGTAGCTCTCCACGCGCGGCGCGGGCTTCATGGAGAGCTCCGGGCTGTCCTTGCTCAGCCGCGTGCCGGCGTAGCCCGACTCCATCATCGGGATGTTGCGCAGCTTGCCGCTGTGGTGGAAGGTCCAGGCATGGTAGGAGCAGCGGAAGAACTCTCCGGTATTGCCGTGGCGGTCGCCGCAGATCAGGTTGCCGCGGTGCGGGCAGCGGTTGTAGACCACGTGCACCTTCCCGTCGGAGCCGCGCACCATGATCATGGGCTGGCGGCCGATCTGCAGCGTGTAGTAGTCGCCCGGCTTCGGGATCTGGCTCTCGTGGCCGCAGTAGATCCACACCGTCTCGTGGATGCGCTCCATCTCCAGCTCGAAGATGTGCGGGTCGGTGTAGATCTCGCGCCGCACGCGGTCGGGCTCGACGAACGTCGACAGGTCGGGGATGTTTTCACGAAGCATGGCTCTCTCCTTCGGATACGTACTCGTCCAGGTTGGCGCGCATGCGCGCCAGGATCCTTTTCAGGGTCTCGATCTCGCCGCTCGTCAGGCCGGCGAGGGCGAGCGCGTTGAGCTGCTGCACCTCCGGCCAGATGCGCTCGAACATGCGCCGCCCCGCCGCCGTGAGCGCGAGGCGCGTGACGCGCATGTCGGCCTCGTCGGCCAGGCGCGAAAGCCAGCCGGCCTCCTGCATGCGGTCCACGGTGCGGGTGAGCGTGGTGCGGTCGATGGTGGCGAGCTCGGCAAGCTCGCTCATGGTGCAGCGCTGGCGCGCATGGAGCGCGGCGAGCGCGCGCCACTCCGGCACCCGCAGCCCGTGGCCGCGCAGGCCCTGCGCGAGCTCGCGGTCGCGCGCGCCGATCACCTGCGTGAGCCAGAAGAAGGGGTGGCGGTCGAGGTCGAACTTCACCCCCTGGACCTTACCTCCGAAATAGGTGCGTTTGCAACTATTGCGTGAGGTTGCCGAGCGAGCGCACGACGGTTTCCCATTTGCGCGCCTGCTCCGGAAGCCCCAAAGCGAAGGCCTCCGGGGTCGAGCCAACCGGCACGAGACCGAGCTCCTCGTACTTGCGGCGCGTGTCGGGATCGGCGAGCGCCGCGCGGATCTCGGCCGACCAGCGCTGCACGATGCCCGCCGGCGTGCCCTTCGGCGCGACCATGCCCCACCAGTTGCCCGGAACCGCCGCCTGCAGCTGGGGGAAGCCGGCGTCGGCGAACGTCGGCACCTCGGGCAGCGCGCTCAGGCGCTGCGCGGAGGCGACCGCGAGCGGCCGCACCTGGCCCGCCTTCACCTGTCCGGCGGTGGTGGCGTAGCCGATCAGCATCGCCTGCACGTCGTTCGCGAGCAGCGCGCTGGTGGCCGGCGCGCCGCCCTTGAACGGCACGTGCACCATGTCGAGCCCGGCGGCGCGGAGGAAGATCTCCATCGCGAGATGCGGCAGCGTGCCGGTCGATGGCGAGGCATAGTTGAGCTTGCCCGGATTCGCGCGGGCGTGGGCGATGAACTCCTTGAGCGTCCTCGCCGGCACGCCGGGATTCACCTGCAGGATGAGCGGCACCTCGACGATCAGCGACACCGGCAGGAAGTCGGTCAGCGGGTCGAACTTCATGTCGCGGAACACGTACTGGTTGATCACCAGGCTGTTGGTCGCGGCCATGAGCAGCGTGTAGCCGTCGGCCGGCGAGGCGAGCACCGCCTGCGCGCCGACATTGCCGCCGGCCCCCGGCCGATGCTCGATCACGATGCGCTGGCCCAGCCTGGCTTCGAGCGCCGGCTGGATCAGGCGCGGCACGGCATCCGCAAGGCTGCCGGCGCCGAACGGGATGACCAGGCGCACGGGCTTGGCCGGGTAGTCCTGCGCCGCCGCGCCGCCGATCAGGAAAAAGCCCAGCCAGGCTGCGAGCCATCTCATGTGACCTCCGCTCGGTTTCGCTTTCAGAACTTCGGAAACACCTGCTTCTCCGCCAGCCACCGCGACATCTTCATGCGCTCCTTGCGCGGCGCCTGGCGAAAGGCGTCATGGTGTTCCTTGTTGGGCCACACGTGCGAGCTGACCACCGCCATGCGCGTCACGATGCGGTCCGGGGTGACGTTGAAGGTCATGAAGTCCTTGGCGAGCACGAGCGGGCCCTGGTAGTGGCGGCGGATCTCCGCCTCCATCTCGCCCGCGGTGTCGAAGTCGTTGAAAAAGTGGAACGCGACCGCGAGGCGCGGCTTGCACAGCGCCAGCACCTTGCCCGCCTCGGCCGGGTCGGAATGCGCGATGGTGCCGATGCCGCGGGCGGTGCGCTCGTCGTACCCCGAGCGGCTCATGAGCTGCGGCACGGTATTGAAGGTCTCGTGAATCAGGAGATCCACGTCCTTGGCGTTCTCCACCATGAAATAGCTCGGCGTGGTGTCGCCCGAATACACCACCGAGCGTCCGTTCCAGTCCAGGCGCAGGCTCACCGGGCCGTCGTAGATATGCACCGCGGGAAAGCTCGTGATGCGCACGCCGTTCTTCTCGTACACGACGTGGGCCTTGGCGTAGTCGAACTCGTGGACCTCGACTTCGGCCCCCACCGCCGGCAGGAAGCCCACCCGCGTGTCGGTGTCCCAGGCGTAGGACTCCATCTGTTTCTGGACGAAGTGGCGAAAGCCGTACTGGGGCTGCGGGCCCGAGGGGCCGTAGACCACGAGCGGCTTGGTCCGCCCGCCGGCCCAGCTTCCGATCCAGATCTGGGCGAAGTCGCCGACATGGTCCGTATGCAGGTGGGTGGTGAAGTACGCGGTGACGTCCTGATACGGGATTTCCAGCGCGCCGAAACGCATCTGCGTGCCGAAGCCGAAATCGAACATGAACTTGTCGCCGTTGCCGAGCTCGATCAGCCAGCCGGCGTTCGCCTGCGACGGGCGCAGGAAGGGCCGCCCGGTGCCCAGCGCGATGACGCGGATCTCTTCGGGGCCGAGCGGCTCGCTGTTGGGGAAGTAATGTTCGCGGTACGTGGTGCTCATGCGCGTAACGCTACCGCGCCCTTCGATGCCGGACCAATGCCGGCTTGCGATAAAGTGATGCCGGTCTTGGCATCATGATTCCGTCCAGCGCACTCCTGTCCAGGCGCCTCAAGCTGCGCCAGCTCCTGCTCCTGCGGGCGCTGGGCGAAACGCGCAACCTGCGCCGCTCGGCTTCAGCGCTCAACCTCACCCAGCCGGCGGCCACCCGGCTGCTGCAGGAGCTGGAGGCGGCCCTTGGGCTGCAACTCTTTGAGCGCTCGCGGCGCGGCATGGCACCCACGCCGTACGGCGAGGCCATGATCCGCCATGCGCGCGCCGTGCTCGCGGACCTCGACGGCGCGCGCGAGGAGCTGGCGGCGCTCGCCGAGGGCTCGCAGGGGCGGGTGGTCGTCGGCAGCCTCGTGTCCACTTCCTCAC
>DATLGR010000309.1:0-4861 GCA_035540415.1 Burkholderiales bacterium
GCGATGAGCTCGGCGGCGAGCGCCGCCCAGACGAGCCCGCGCGACCCGTAGCCGAAGGCGCCGTACACGTCGCCGTCCAGCCTGCCCACCACCGGCAAGCGATCCGGCGCGACGGCACGGAACGCGACGCGCCCCTGCAGCGCCGCCGTGGACGCCGCGGGCCGAATGCCGAGGATGGCTTCGAGGCGCGCGAGATTGCCCTCGTGCCCTTGCGGGCGCACGTGCGGATCGTCGTCGTGCAAGTCGTAGCTCGCGCCCACCACGCACACGCCTTCCACCGCCGGCAGGACCATGCCGCCGCGCATTACCACCACGCGCGGCGCCTCGAAGGCGGCGGCCGGAACGTAGGTGAGCTGCCCGCGGACGCGGCGAAGGCGCAGCTGCGGCACCGGGTGCAGCCGCGGCGCCTCCAGCCCATTGGCGAGGATCACCACGCCCGTGCGTGGCAGCGCCTCCACGGGCGAGCAAAAGCGCCGCTCGAGCCGATCACCGCACGCGTCGAGCTGCGCCTGCACGAGCGAGCGCGGCTGCACCCAGCCGCCCTGCGGGAACCAGAGCCCGCCGGCGGCGAGCGGCACGCCCGCGTGCGCGGAGGCGGCTTCGCGCGACGCGAGCTCGGCATACGCCGGCGGCAGGCCGAGCACGGCGATCGCGCGCTGCTGCGAAGCTTCCTCGCGCGCGTCGCGCGCGAGCTGCAGCAGGCCGCAGCGGTCCCAGCGCAGCGGCTCGAGCGTTTCCCAGCGCCGGAGCGCGTACAGGAACCCGGCGCGCGTGAGGCGCGCGAAATGGCTGTCGTCGGGCGTGATGACGGGGTGAAAGGCGCCGGCATGATTGCCCGAGGCTTCCTGCGCCGGCGCCGCATGGCGCTCGTGCAGCGCGACCTGCCAGCCGCGCGCGCACAGGCGCTCGCACACCGCCGCGCCGGCGAGGCCCGCGCCCACGACGTGGGCCACGCGCCGCGGCGGCGCGGACATCGTCGTTCCGCCGTTCGCGTAGCGCGCGACGAGCATCTCGCGCTTGCCGCCGAATCCGGCGCGCTTCTCCACCGCGAAGCCGGCGTGCTCGAGGGCGTGGCGCACCGGCGCGGCGACGCTCCAGGTCGCCGCCGTGGCGCCGCGCGCGGCAAGGCGCGCGAGCGCGCGCATCAGCGCCGGCGACCACATCTCGGGATTCTTCGCCGGTGCGAACCCATCGAGAAAGAGCGCGTCGGCCGCGAGCCGCAGCCCGCGCGCCGCCATCGCGTCGGCGAACACCAGCGTCAGCACGATCGCGCCGCCGTCGAGCTCCAGGCGATGCACGCCCGCAACCAGCGGTGGCCAGCGGCTGTGCAACTCCGCGGCTTCCGGCCGCAGCTCCAGCCCTGCGTGGATCGCCTGCAGGTCGGGGAGCGCCAACGGGTGCTTCTCGAGGGATACGAAGTGCAGCCGCCGGCAGCGCCCGGGATCCTCGCGCCAGGCGCGCCAGGTGGCGAGGAAGTTGACGCCGGCGCCGAAGCCCGTCTCCAGGATGACGAAGCGCGCGCGCCCGCCCCAGCGCTGGGGCAGGGCGTTGCCGGCGAGAAACACCCGCGCCGCCTGTGCCGGGCCGCCGCCCGCGCTGTGGTAGACGTCGTCGTAGGCCTGCGAGTACGGTACGCCGTCGCGGAAGGAAAGCTTGGCGGGAACGAGCACGCTGCTATTAGACTGGCGCCGATGAAATACGCAAAGCGCGACGCCAAGGCTTACGCCCGCGAGCACCTGCGCGGCCTGTGGGCGGCGACGCTCACGCCCTTCACCGCCCAAGGCGCCTTCGACGAGGCCGGCTGGCGGCGCAACCTGCGCCACTGGTACGGCGGGCTCGGGATCGCCGGCCTGTTCGTCAACGGCAAGCAGGGCGAGTTCTACGCCATGACGGTCGAGGAGCGCAAGCGCGTGGCCGAGGTGGCGGTGGAGGAGGCGAAGGCCACCGGCGGCGGCGTGATGGTGTCGTGCTCCGACCAGAGCCTCGACACGGTGATCGAGCTCGCGCGCCACGCGCGGGCGATCGGCGCCGACTACATCGTGGTCCATACGCCGCTGCTGTACTTCGGCGCGCACACCGCCGAGACGCTGCTCGCGTATTACCGCGCGGTGTCCGAGGCGGTGGAGATCGGGATTGCGCTCTGGAACCAGCCGCCCGATTGCGGCTACCTCCTCGAGCCGGAGCTGTGCCTGCGCCTGGCCGAGCTGCCCAACGTGGTGGCGATCAAGTACAGCGTGCCGCGCGAGACCTATGTGCGCCTCACGCGCCTCGCGGGCGAGCGCCTCATCGTGAGCACCTCCGACGAAGCGGCCTGGCTCGACAACATCGTCGAGCTCGGCTGGCAGGTGTACCTCTGCTCCACGCCGCCGTACCTGCTGCAGAGCGCCGCCGACCGGCGCATGCACGAATACACCGAGCTCGCCTTGCGCGGGCGCGTCGCGGAGGCGCGCCGGGTGCGCGACTCGCTCGAGCCCGTGCGGCGGGCGCTCCGGGACACGCGCCCGCCCGGCAAGGCGGCGGCGCACCAGAAGTACTGGCAGGAGCTGCTCGGCCAGGCGGGCGGTGCGGTGCGCCGGCCGCTGCTCGCGCTGACGGAGGCGGAAAAGGCGGCCACGCGCGCCGCATTCGAGAACTGTGGATTGCGACTCACCGAAAGGAGCGCGGCATGAACAAGCCCGCGGAGCTCAGGCTCGAGACCGTTCCCGCCTGGATCGACGGCAAGCCGGCGCTCCCGGGCGGCCGTTACGGCGACGTCTTCAACCCGGCCACCGGGCAGGTCGCGCGGCGCGTGGCGTTCTGCGACGCGCCCGCGGTCGACGCCGCGGTGCGCGCCGCGGCGGCGGCGCTGCCCGCCTGGCGCGACACGCCGCCGCTGCGGCGCGCGCGCGTGCTGCAGAAGTTTCTGCAGCTCCTGCAGGCCAACCAGGCGGCGCTGGCGCGCATCGTCACCGACGAGCACGGCAAGACCCTGCCCGATGCCATGGGGTCGGTGCAGCGCGGCCTCGAGGTGGTGGAATTCGCCTGCGGCATTCCCCACCTGCTGAAGGGCGAGCACGCCGAGAACGTCGGCACGCAGGTCGACACGCACACGCTGCGCCAGCCCGTGGGCGTGTGCGCCGGCATCACGCCGTTCAACTTCCCGGTGATGGTGCCGCTGTGGATGTTCCCGATGGCGATCGCCTGCGGCAACACCTTCGTGCTCAAGCCTTCGGAGAAGGTGCCCTCCGCCTCGATCCGCATGGCCGAGCTCTTCCAGGAGGCGGGCCTGCCCGACGGGGTGCTCAACGTCGTGCACGGCGACAAGGAAGCCGTGCAAGCCATCCTGGAGCATCCCGCGATCCATGCGGTGTCGTTCGTGGGCTCGACGCCGATCGCGAAGTACATCTACGAAACCGCCGCGAGGCACGGCAAGCGCGTGCAGGCCCTTGGCGGCGCGAAGAACCACGCCGTGGTGCTGCCCGACGCGGACCTGGAGTTCGCCGCCGAAGCGCTCATCGGCGCGGCCTACGGCTCGGCCGGCGAGCGCTGCATGGCGATTTCCGCGGTGGTCGCGGTGGGCGCCGCCGGCGACCCGCTGGTGAAGCTGCTGGAGAAGAAGGCGCGCGCGATCAAGGTGGGGCCGGGCGATGCCGAGGGCGTCGACATGGGCCCGCTGGTCACCGCCGAGCACCGCGCCAAGGTGGCCGCCTACATCGAGAAGGGCAAGAAGGAGGGCGCGCGCGTGGTGGTCGATGGCGCCGCGAGCCCCCGGGCCGAAGGGTTCTTCCTCGGCACCACGCTTTTCGACCGCGTCACCCCCGACATGGAGGTCTACAAGAACGAGATCTTCGGCCCGGTGCTGGTGGTGCTGCGCGCCGAGACGCTGGACGAGGCGATCGCGCTCGTCAACCGCAATCCCTACGCCAACGGCACGGCCCTCTTCACCGAGTCGGGCGGCGCAGCGCGCCGCTTCCAGAACGAGATCGAGGTCGGCATGGTGGGCATCAACGTGCCGATCCCGGTGCCGGTCGCGTACTTTTCCTTCGGCGGCTGGAAAAGCTCGCTCTTCGGCGACCTGCACGTGCACGGCGTCGAGAGCGTCAAGTTCTACACGCGCACGAAAGTGATCACCACGCGCTGGCCGCACCAGGACACCCCCGCGCCGGGCTTCCACATGCCCACGCTGGGCTGAGCGCGCGTCACGCCGGGCTGAACTGGAGCCGGTACAGCCCGCGCTCGATCGGCGCGGCGGCGCCGGCCGCCGCCAGCGCCTCGGGAGAGAGCTCGCGGCACGCCGTCTCCAGGAGCGCGCGGTCGGCCGAGCCTTCGACGAGGACGATCCAGCCCGGGGTAAGGGCCGCCTGCGGCCGGTTTTTCTTCTCCTCGGTCTGCACGCCGCTCGCCGCGCGGTCGCCGAGGCACAGGTGCGCGCCGCACACGCCGGGACGCTCGGCGAGGGACGGCAGCAGGCGCTCGAGCAGCGCGCGCTGCTCGGCGGCGCGCTCGGGCGCGGTGTCGTAGCGCCAGGTCATCACGAGGCCGCCTTGGCCGGTGCCGCGCGAGAGCGCGACGCGGCAGAGGGAGCGCACGTTGTTGCGCAGGAGCGGCGCCACGCGCCGCGTGAGCGACGTGGGGTTGTTGAGCCGCGCCAGGTAGTCAGGCCCGGTGAGCACCTCCAGGCCCCGCGCCTCATATAGCGTGAAGAACTCGGGACGGCCTTCGAGCGCCTGGTAGCGCCGGCCGCGCAGGAAGCCGGGGATCGCCACGCGCTCGGCCATATGCTCGCCGTTGTGCCAGGCGTAGTAGTCCGCGCGCGACTCGGGCGGAGGCTCCTGCCAGATCGCCACCACCGCTTCGCCGGCAAGACTCATAGTCGTCACAA
>DATLGR010000310.1:0-2203 GCA_035540415.1 Burkholderiales bacterium
GTCGAAACCCGCACGCGCGCCGAGGTGCCGCAGGTCCTCCCGCTGTCGGCGCGCACGCCGGCATCGCTGGAGCGGCTCAAGGCGAAGTGGCTGGATTTCCTCGCCGACCCGCCGCCGGGATTCGACCTCGCGAATGCCGCCTACACCTTGCAGGCCGGGCGCCGCGCCTTCGAGCACCGCTGCGCCCTGGTCGCGCAGGACGTGGAGCAGTTGCGCGCGGCCTTGGCCGCGAAATCGCACGCCCGCAGCGTGAGCTCGCAGGCTCCGGGCGAGGCACCCCGCGTCGTCTTCATGTTCCCGGGCGGCGGCGCCCACTACCCCGGCGCCGGCCGCGACCTGCTGTCGCAGGCCGCGTTCGCACGGGCCGTCGACGAGTGTTTCGCGAAGCTGCCCGCCGATGCGCCCGCCGACCTGCGCGCGATCATGTTCGAGCGCGATGCGGGCGACGCCGACGCCGCGCGCATGCTGCAGCGGCCGCGACACGCCATCCCGGCGCTGTTCATCCTCGAGTACGCGATCGCGAAGCTCTGGGAATCCTGGGGCGTCACGCCGCATGCCGTGATCGGGCACAGCGCCGGCGAGTACGCGGCCGCGTGCCTGGCCGGCTCGATCTCTCTGACCGACGCGCTGGCCATCGTCACGCTGCGCGGGCAGCTCTTCGAGCAGGCGCCCGCCGGCGCCATGCTGGCCGTCGACCTCGGGGAGGACGAGCTTCGCGGCGCGATGGACGGCCTGCCGCTGGACATCGCCGCCCACAACGCGCCCGACCTGTGCATCGCCTCGGGCACGCTCGAAGCGATCGCGCAGCTCGAGCGGGCGCTGGAGCAGCGCGGCATCGAGTCGCGCCGCCTGCACATCGACGTCGCCGCCCATTCCCGCCTGCTCGACGGCGTCCTCGCGACGTTCCGCGAGCGGCTCGCGCGCATGCGCTTCGCCGCGCCGCAGGTCGGCTTCATCTCCAACGTGACGGGGCGCTGGGCCGACGCATCGCTCATCGCCGACCCGGAGTACTGGGTGCGGCACCTGCGCCAGCCGGTGCGCTTCGCCGACGGCCTGGCGCTGCTGCGCGGGATGCCCGACGCGATCCTGGTCGAGGTCGGCCCCGGCCAGGGTCTGTGCGCCCTCGCGCGCCAGAACCAGCTCGGTGCTTCGCGCATGCTGCTGGCTTCCACCGCCAAGCCGCACGAACCGCACGGCGATCTCGCGCTGATGCTCACGTCGGCCGGCGCGCTGTGGACGCGCGGCGTGTCCCTGGACTGGGCCGCCCTGCGCGGCCCGGGCGAGCGGCGGCGCGTGCCGCTGCCCACCTATGCCTTCGACCACCAGCGGCACTGGATCGAGCCGGGCATCCGCACCGTCGACGCGGCGCCCGCCCCACCGCCCGCGCCGACAAGGCGCCCCGCGCTGCAACGCCTTCCGACGCTGGACGAGTGGTTCCGCGTGCCGCGGTGGTCGCCCGCGCCGCTGTGCCAGGCCGCGGCCGCCCAGGGCGAGGACTGGCTGGTGTTCGGCACGCACTCGCAGCTGACCGAGGACGTGGTCGCCCGCGCCGCCGAGTCCGGTGCGCGCGTGGCGCTCGTGCGCCCCGGCAACGCCTTCGCAAGCGCCGCGGACGGCACGTTCGAGCTCGATCCGGCGTGCGCCGCCGACTTCGCGACCCTGGTGCGCGAGCTCGAGCGGCAACAGCGCCTGCCGCGACGCGTGATCCACCTGTGGGCGCTCGATACCGTGCCGGGCGCGGTGCACGTCCATGCCGCCGGCCGCGCCCTGGCTTTCGACAGCCTGCTTCATTTCGCGCGAGCGCTGCAGGAGTGCGATGTGGCGGGTGCCATGCGCATCACGGTCGTCAGTGCCGGCAGCTTCGCGGTGCGCGGCGAGCCGCTCCCCCATGCCGAGCGCGCGCTGGCGCTCGGGCCGGTGCGCGTGATCCCGCGCGAGATGCCGGGGCTGGGCACGCGGCTGGTCGACTTCGCGCAGGCCGACCTGTCCGCCGGATCGGCCGCGCAGGACATCGTGCGGGAGGCGCAGACCGACGAGGGCCCGGACCTGGTCGCCTGGCGCGCGGGCGAGCGTTTCGCGCAGCAACTCGCACCGGCCCCGGCCGAAACCCCGCCGCACCAGCCGCTCGTGCGCGAGCACGGCGCCTACCTGATCACCGGCGGCCTGGGCGACATCGCCCTGGAGCTCGCGCACTGGCTCGCCC
>DATLGR010000311.1:0-7389 GCA_035540415.1 Burkholderiales bacterium
AAAACGCCCCGATTTCCACTCAATTGATGTTCATGCGGCCGATTCGGCATTAATGAGCGCCCGTTTCGTCCCTAATTCAGACGTTCCCTAGCCAGGATCAAGGAGCGACATGAGCGCGCGCAACGTGGTGGTGATCGGCACGCAGTGGGGCGACGAGGGCAAGGGCAAGATCGTCGACTGGCTCACCGACCGGGCCCAGGGCGTGGTGCGCTTCCAGGGCGGGCACAACGCGGGGCACACGCTGGTGGTGGGCGGGCGCAAGACGATCCTGCGCCTGATTCCCTCGGGCATCCTGCGCAGCGAGGTGCGCTGCTACATCGGCAACGGCGTGGTGCTCTCGCCGCAGGCGCTGATCCAGGAGATGCAGGAGCTCGAAGCGGCGGGCGTGCATGTGGCCGAGCGGCTGCGCATCTCGGAGGCCTGCCCGCTGATCCTGCCCTACCACGTGGCGCTCGACGCGGCGCGCGAGGCGGCGAAGGGCGCGCAGAAGATCGGCACTACCGGGCGGGGCATCGGGCCCGCGTATGAGGACAAGGTCGCGCGCCGCGCGATCCGCCTGCAGGACCTGTTCAAGCCGGTGCGCTTCGCCGAAAAGCTCACCGGGATCCTGGATTTCCACAATTTCGTCCTGGCCAACTACTACCGGCAGCCGAAGGTGGACTTCCAGAAGACGCTGGAGGAGGCGCTCGGCCTCGCCGAACGCATCGCGCCGCTGGTGGCCGACGTGCCGCGCGCGCTTTACGACGCCAACCGAGCCGGCCGGAACCTGCTGTTCGAAGGCGCGCAGGGAAGCCTGCTCGACATCGACCACGGCACCTATCCGTACGTGACCTCGTCCAACTGCGTTGCCGGCGCCGCCGCTGCCGGCGCCGGCATCGGCCCGCACCAGCTGCATTACGTCCTCGGCATCACCAAGGCCTACACGACGCGCGTCGGCAGCGGCCCGTTCCCGACCGAGCTCTCCGACGACATCGGGGAGCAGCTGCGCCAGCGCGGCCACGAGTTCGGCTCGGTGACGGGCCGCCCGCGCCGCACCGGCTGGTTCGACGCCGCGGCGCTCAAGCGCTCGATCCAGCTGAACGGCGTCTCCGGGCTGTGCATCACCAAGCTCGACGTCCTCGACGGCGTCGAGGCGGTGAAGATCTGCATCGGCTACCAGGTCGAAGGGCGCATGAGCGACATCCTGCCGGTGGGGGCCGAGGAGCTCGAGCGCTGCGTGCCGGTGTATGAGGAGCTGCCCGGCTGGGAGGAGAGCACCGTCGGCGTGAAGTCCTACGAGCGGCTGCCCAGGGCCGCGCGTGCCTACCTGCAGCGCATCGAGGCGCTGTGCGGCGTACCGGTGGATCTCATCTCGACCGGTCCGGACCGGGAGGAGACCATCGTCAAGCGCCACCCGTACGATTTCCAGGGGCGCGCCGGCTAGGCGCCCGCCTCGGCGATCAGCCCGAGCAGGCGCTCGAAGTCGACCGGCTTCGTGAGGTGCGCATCGAATCCGGCTTCGCCCGCGCGCTGCCGGTCGGCCGGCGTGCCGTAGCCGGTGAGGGCGACCAGGCGCACCCCGCTGCCCAGGCGCTCCCGCAGGGCGCGCGCGAGCTCGTAGCCGTCCATGCCCGGAAGCCCGATGTCGATGACCGCGAGGTTCGGCGAGCCGGCCATCGCCGCCTCCAGCCCCGCCTTCGCATCGCTTGCCGCGCTCACCAGGTGGCCTTCGGCCTGCAGGACGCGCTGCAGCATCACGCGGGCGTCATCGTTATCTTCGACGATCAGCACGCGCGCCTGACGCGCCGGGCGCGGGGAGGGCAGCGGGCGCGTACGCCGCTCGGCCGGCTCCGGATCCGGAATCGCCGGCAGGCGCACCACGAAACGCGCGCCGCCGTCCGGCCGATTAGCGGCGCTTACGCTGCCGCCGTGCAATTCCACCAGGCGGCGCACCAGCGTGAGGCCGAGCCCGAGGCCCCCGCCCTGCGGCGGCGCCACGTCGCGCGCGAACAGCTCGAACACGTACGGCAGCAAGTCCGGCCGGATGCCCGGGCCGTTGTCCTCGACGGTGAGCACCGCCTCGCCGGCCTCGCGCTCGAGGCGAACGCCGATGCACCCGCCGCTCGGGGTGAACGTCACCGCGTTGGCGAGCAGGTTGGCGAGGACCTGGTCGATGCGCGTCGGATCGGCGCTGACCAGGACCGGAGCGAGCTGCACTTGCCACTCATGCGCGGCGCCCGAGCCGGCGCGCGCCGTGCCCACGGCCGCCGCGGCCGCCTGCGCGAGATCGAGCAGGTGGCGGCGCAGGCTGATCCTGCCGCTCACCAGGCGCCCGACGTCGAGAAGATCGTCCACGATCTTCGCCAAATGCTCGGTCTGGCGCCCGATGATCTCGCGCGCCGCCTTGTGGTCGGCGCTGCTCGAGGGCAGCCGCTCGAGCACCCGCAAGGCGTTGCCGATCGCGCCCAAGGGGTTGCGCAGCTCATGGCCGAGCATTGCCAGGAACTCGTCCTTCGCGCGGTTCGCGGCCTCGGCCTGGCGGCGGGCGCGCTGCTCTTCCGCGAAAAGGCGCGCGCGCTCGGCGTCGGCGCGCGCGCGCGAGGCTTCGGCGGCCGCCGTGCGTTCCAGGCGCTCCTCCAGCTCGCGGGCGAGCCGGCGGGTCTCGTCCGCGGCGGCGGCAAGGCGGCGCGCCGCGAGCCAGGCGAAGAACCCGCTCGCCACGAGCACCGCGACCAGCAGGGCCGCCAGGGGCGCGAGCTCCCGTGCGAGGGCCGCCTCGGCGTCCGCTCGCGGCGCGGTGACTACCACGCTCCAACCGGTGCCGCTCACTCGCCGCCACGCGGTGATCGTGTCGGGGACGAGGCGCTCGGCGCCGGCGCGCTGCTCGCGCAGCCGCTGCAGCGGCACCGCTGGTGCCTCCCCCGCGATCACCGCGCCCTCGGCGTCGATGATGGCGGCCGAGGCGCGGCCTCGCAGCCGACCCTGCAGCAGCGCGGCGAGCTCTGCGGGCGACAGGGGCGCCGCCAGCACGTAGGCCAGGCGGCCGTCGCGGAACACGGGCACGGCGACTTCGACCGCGCCGCCCGCCAGCCGCCCGGAAACCGCGACTTCACCCGCCAAGGCGCGCGCGCGATGGGGCTGATCGCCCGGCGCGTCGGGCGGAAGCCACACCGCGTCCGGCGTGCGCGCGTCCGCGGCGGCGATCGCGCGCAGGCGCTCGATGGTTGCGTCCACCCGATGCTCCACCGCGGCGGCGGCGACCTGGGCCTGGGCGCCGCTGACTTGGACGAGCTGCGCCTGGTGGGTTCGCCAGAGCGCCACCAGCAACACCGTCGCGACGATCGCGAGCGGCGCGATGCCGGACAGCGCCAGCAGGAGCGCAAGCTGCCTCGGAGAGGAAGGCTTTCTGGTCAAGCGGGGCATTATCGCGGCGCGGCCCCGCTCTTGCATCCGCGACGTCGGACGCGGCTACGATGCCATTCGCCGGGGGACGCTATCGGTTCACGCGCAGCATGGTCGACGGCGCGCCCGCCGACCCGGGGGTGTACGCGCTGTGGGAGGGCGAGGAACTCATCTATTACGGCTGCGCCGCGGGCCTGGTGATCACCATCCAGGTCGCGCTCCTCGAGCACCTGTCGGGGCGGGCCGGGAGCTGCACCCAGCGCGCCACCCATTACGGCTGGGAGATCTGTCTGGATCCGCTCGCGCGGGAGGCGGAGCTCCTCGCCGAGCACCAGGCGGCGTTCCAGCGCCTGCCCCGATGCAATCGCGGCCGGGCGTAGACGCGAAACTAGCCGGGCGTAGACGCGAAACTACACGCCCCGTGCAACTTTTACGGCGAGAACGGAGGGCGGCGCGCGACAGCGGCCGGCGGCATGACCGGGACACAATGCGCCGCGAGGAGGTGCCTCATGAACGGATTGCCGGCCATTTGCGGGGAGCTGCGAAGCATTTTCGGGCGCCAGTCATCGGCTTGGCTCGACCGGGGAACCCTGGAGCGGGTGCGAGGTTTATGCCGCGCCGGCGCCGAATCGGCCGCGCAAGACGAGCTGCGCCTGGCATTTGGCCGCTTGCTGCGCTACGCGGAAGGCTGCCACAGCCATCAGGATCCTGACGTCGACGGGCTGCGCAGTCGCACCTTGCTCCTGCTGGAATCGATCGAAAACTGCGCTAAAGTCGAGCCTTGGGGCTGGTGCCGAGGAAGGGACTCGAACCCCCACAGTGTTGCCACCGCTAGGACCTGAACCTAGTGCGTCTACCAATTCCGCCACCTCGGCCGGGGAGGCGCGATTTTAGGATCAGCATCCCCGAGTGTCAAAGAAAAAGCCAAGAAAAACCGCGCTCAGGCGCCG
Source organism: Burkholderiales bacterium (assembly GCA_035540415.1). Classification (GTDB taxonomy): domain Bacteria; phylum Pseudomonadota; class Gammaproteobacteria; order Burkholderiales; family SG8-39; genus SCGC-AG-212-J23. The sequence goes on from DATLGR010000311.1 coordinate 4,332, forward strand.
CAGCCGCACCGAACGCGCCGAGCGCGGCGACTACGGCGAGGAGATCCTCACTGCCCTGAATAGGGCCGGCTCGCCGCTGACCGCCGAGGAGCTTGCGGCGCGCCTGGAGATGCGGCCTCGCGAGCGCCGCGCCTTCGATGCGGCGCTCGCGGCGCTCGAGCGCGCGGGCGAGGTGGTTAAAAACCGCGCCGGCAGCCTGCTGGTAGGCCGGCGCCTCGCCCTCGTGCCCGGACGCATCGAAGGCCATCCCGACGGGCACGGCTTCCTCGTGCCCGACGACGGCAGCCCGTCGGTGTTCCTGCCGGCGGCCGAGATGCGGGCGGCGATGCACGGCGACCGGGCCGCGGTACGCGTCGCCGGGCGCGACAGCCGCGGCCGGCCTTTGGGCAGCATCGTCGAGGTGCTCGAGCGCGCGAAGCGCCGCATCGTCGGCCGGCTGCACGCCGAGCATGGCGTGCTCTTTCTCGTGCCGGCCGACCGCCGCGTCGCGCACGACATCCTGGTGCCGCCCGACGAGGCGGGCAAGGCGGCGGCGGGCGAGGTGGTCACGGTGGACCTGGTCGCGCCCCCGAGCCGCCATGCCCAGCCCATCGGCCGCGTGGCCGAAGTGCTGGGCCACCACGCCGACCCGGGCATGGAGATCGAGATCGCCGTACGCAAGTTCGACCTGCCGCACGAGTTCTCCCGCAAGGCGCTGGCAGCGGCGCGCGCCATGCCGGAGGGCGTGCGCGCCGAGGATACTCAGGGCCGCAAGGACCTGCGCGGCCTCGCCTTCGTCACCATCGACGGCGAGACGGCGCGGGACTTCGACGACGCCGTGCATTGCCGCCGCGAGGGCAAGGGCTTTCGCCTGTGGGTCGCCATCGCCGACGTGAGCCACTACGTGCGCCACGGCGAGGCGCTGGACCTCGAGGCGCGCGAGCGGGGCACCTCGGTGTACTTTCCGCGCCGCGTGATCCCGATGCTGCCGGAGAAGCTCTCGAACGGCCTGTGCTCGCTCAATCCGCAGGTCGATCGCCTGGCGGTGGTCTGCGAGATGTCCATCACCCCCGGCGGCGAGGTGGCGCGCTACCAGTTCTACCCCGCGGTGTTCCGCTCCGCGGCGCGCCTGACCTACACCCGGGTGTGGAGCGATCTGGCCGCCGGGGCGGCGGACGAGAACCTGCAGAACCTGCACGCGGTGTTCAAGGTCCTCGTCGAGGCGCGGGGGCGCCGCGGCGCGATCGATTTCGAGACCGTCGAGACGCGCATGATCTTCGATCCCAAGGGCAAGATCGAGAAGATCGTGGCCGAGCCGCGCAACGACGCGCATCGCATCATCGAGGAATGCATGCTCGCCGCCAACGTGTGCGCCGGCACCTTTCTCGCCGAGCACGCGCACCCGGCGCTCTACCGCGTCCACGACGTGCCGGCGGCGGACCGGGTGGCGGCCCTGCGCGACTTCCTCGCCGAGCTCGGCCTGCAGCTGCCGGGCGGCGAGATTCCTCGGCCAAGGGACTACGCGAAGCTGCTCGAGCAGATCCGGCCGCGGCCGGACTTCGCGCTGCTGCAGACCATCCTGCTGCGCTCGCTCAAGCAGGCGGTGTACAGCCCCAACAACCTGGGCCACTTCGGCCTCGCTTTCGATTCGTACGTCCATTTCACCTCGCCGATCCGGCGCTACCCGGACCTCTCGTGCACCGCGCCATCAAGGCGGTGCTGGCACGCCGGCGCTACGAGCCGGGGATCGACTGGGAGGCGCTCGGCCGGCACTGCTCGGAAACCGAGCGGCGCGCCGACGAGGCGAGCCGCGACGTCGAGACCTGGCTGAAGTGCTACTACATGCGCGACCACGTCGGCGGCGTCTTCACCGGCACGATCACGGGCGTGGTTCCCTTCGGGCTGTTCGTCACGCTGGACGAGTACTTCGTCGACGGGCTGGTGCACATCTCTGAGCTCGGGCGCGACTACTTCCAGTACGACGGTGCCCGCCACGTGCTCCTGGGCGAGCGCACCGGCAAGCGCTTTCGCCTCGCCGACCGCCTCACGGTGAAGCTGGTGCGGGTGGACCTCGACAGCCGCAAGATCGATCTCGTGCCTGCCTAGGAGCCCGGCCATGGGACGCGAGCCGCGGGTCGTCTTCGGGTTTCACGCCGTGCTGGCGCGCGTGCGCGCGGATCCGTCATCGGTCCTCGAGATTTTCCTGGACGAGACGCGCAACGACGCGCGTGCGCGGGACCTCGCCGCGGCGGCCGAGCGCGCCGGCGTGCGGTTGATGCGCGTGCCGACGCGGCGCCTCGACGGCTTCTATGGCGGCGGACGCCATCAGGGCGTGGTGGCGCGCATCGAAGTGAAAAGCGCCGCGAACACGGTGGAGGAGCTGCTCGACGGCGTGAAGGGGCCGCCGCTGCTTCTGGTGCTCGACGGGGTCACCGACCCGCACAACCTGGGCGCGTGCCTGCGCGTGGCGAATGCCGCCGGCGCGAATGCGGTGATCGCGCCGCGCGACCGCGCTGCCGGCATCACCCCCGCCGTAAGCAAGGTGGCGAGCGGCGCCGCCGAAGCGACGCCCTACCTCATGGTGACCAACCTCGCGCGCGCGCTCGCCGGTCTGAAGGAGCGCAACGTGTGGGTGGTCGGCGCCGACGAGCGCGCGCGCGAGACCCTCTACGAGGCGGACCTGCCCGAGGCGGTCGCCTGGGTGCTCGGTGCCGAGGGGGAGGGCATGCGCCGGCTCACCCGCGAATCCTGCGACCTCCTGGTGCGCATCCCCATGCAGGGCGAGGTCGACAGCCTGAACGTATCGGTATCGGCGGGCCTGTGCCTGTTCGAGTCGGTCCGCCGGCGAACCGCCCGGCCTGCGCGCGGTCCCATCCACCATGGCTAACCCTGATGCCTACCTGCCGCCGGATCCCACCCAGATCGAGGCCGGGAAGCCGGAGGCGCTCACCTACTGGGCGCGCACCCTGGAGACCGACGAGGACCGCCTGCGACGCGCCGTGCGCAGGGTCGGTCCCCTCGTCGAGGACGTGAAGCGCGAGCTCGGCAGCTACGGGGTGGGTTGACGCGTTCTCCGGAC
>DATLGR010000312.1:0-2509 GCA_035540415.1 Burkholderiales bacterium
GCCCTCTACAGCGCGCTCGACATCGTGGAGGTCGCCGGAGCGCCGGAGCGCCTGGAGGAGGTGGCCCGGCTCCACTTCGCGCTCGCGGGCGAGCTCGAGGTTCCCTGGCTGCGCGCCGCGATCGGCATGCTGGCGGCGGACAATCATTGGCAGGCGCTCGCCAAGGCGGCGCTGCGCGACGATCTCGCCGCCATGCTGCGCACGCTCACGGCCGACGCGCTGCCCGCGAGGCCGCAGGACGTCGAGGCAGGCGGCGAGCCCGCGGCGCGGGTCGCCGCCTGGAAGGCACGCAACGCCACGCTCCACGCGCGCTTTCAGCAGATCCTGGCCGATCTGCGCGCCGCGGAGGCGCCCGATCTCGCCATGCTGTCGGTGGCGATGCGGGAGCTGCGCAACCTGAGCACGCGATGATCGCGCTGCGAAACGTGAGCAAGTGGTACGGCAGCTTTCAGGTCCTCGCCGAGTGCTCCACCGCGGTGGCGAAGGGCGAAGTGGTCGTGGTGTGCGGGCCCTCCGGCAGCGGCAAGTCGACCCTCATCAAGTGCGTGAACGGGCTGGAGCCCTTCCAGAAGGGCGAGATCGTGGTGGACGGAATCTCGGTCGGCGATCCCCGGACCAACCTGCCCCGGCTGCGCTCAAGGGTGGGCATGGTATTCCAGCACTTCGAGCTCTTCCCCCACATGACGGTGACGGAGAACCTGACGCTCGGCCAGGTGAAGGTGCTGGGGCGAAGCGCCGAGGAGGCGCGCGACAAGGGCTTGAAGCTCCTCGAACGGGTCGGCCTGACCGACCAGCGCGACAAGGTCCCCGGCCAGCTCTCCGGCGGCCAGCAGCAGCGCGTCGCCATCGCCCGGGCGCTCTCGATGGACCCGATCGCGATGCTCTTCGACGAGCCCACCTCGGCGCTCGACCCGGAGATGATCAACGAGGTGCTCGATGTCATGGTCGAGCTCGCCCGCGAGGGCATGACGATGATGGTGGTGACGCACGAGATGGGCTTCGCGCGCAAGGTGGCGCACCGGGTGATCTTTATGGACGGGGGCCGCATCGTCGAGGATGCGCGCACGGAGGACTTCTTCGGCACCCCCCGCTCCGAGCGCGCCCAGCTCTTCCTCTCCAAAATTCTTCACCACTAAACTAGAATGCCGCACCTGAATCGATGAGCAAAGCCAAGCCCTTCCCCGTCCCGGTGCGCGCGCAGTACGCCTGCCTCAAGTGCCCCGGCTACTGCTGCAGCTATCCCGAGATCGAGGTCACGAAGCGCGACATCGCGCGCCTCGCGCGCCACTTCGCCGTCCCCTACGAGATCGCCGAGGAGCGCTACACCAAGTACGACCCGGTCGAGCGGGTGCGGCTGCTGCGCCACCGCAAGGACAAGGTGTTCAAGTCCACCTGCATGCTGTTCGATCAGGACAAGCGGCGCTGCACGGTGTACGAATCGCGCCCGGCGGTGTGCCGGGAGTACCCGGACAGCGCGCGCTGCGGCTACTACGACTTCCTGAAGTTCGAGCGTGCCCACCAGGACGATCCGGAGTTCATCGCCCTGACTTGAGCGCGTTCTCGCGGATCGCCGAGAGGGTGGTCGAAGGCGTGATGGCGTCCGGGTCGATCTTCAGCTCGATGAGCGCGGGCTTGCCCGAGCCCACGGCGCGCGCATAGGCGCCCTCGAAGTCCTCGGTGCGCTCGACCGTCTCGCCGTGCCCGCCGAAGGCACGCGCGTAGGCCGCGAAGTCCGGATTCCTGAGCGCCGTGCCGTAGACCCGCCCCGGGTACTCGCGCTCCTGGTGCATGCGGATGGTGCCGTAAAGCCCGTTGTTGACCACCAGCGCCACGAACGCCGCTCCGTACTGGACGGCGGTCGCGATCTCCTGGCCGTTCATGAGGAAGTCGCCATCGCCGCACACCGCGAGCACGGGCCGCGTGGGCGCGGCGAGCTTCGCCGCCACCGCCGCAGGATAGCCATACCCCATGGAGCCGTTGGTGGGCCCGAGCTGCGTGCGAAACCCCTTGTAGCGGAAATGCCGGTGCAGCCAGGAGGCGAAATTGCCCGCGCCGCCCGCCACGATCGTGTCCTCCGGCAGATGGTCGCTCAGCCAGCGGACGACCTGGCCATACTGCAGGGCACCCGGCATGGGGCGCGGCTCGCTCCATTCCAGGTACTCGCGCCGGGCCTCGGCGGCGCGCGCTTTCCAGGCCGGCCGGTCGAAGGACAGCTGCGCCAGCGCGTCGACAAACTGGGGGTACCCGGAATTGACCGGCAGCGCCGGCCGGTAGACGCGCCCCAGCTCTTCCGCACTGGCGTGCACGTGCGCCAGCGCCTGGCGCGGCAGCGGCGCCTGCACGAGCGAGTAGGCGCTGGTCGTCATCTCGCCCAGGCGGGCGCCAATGACGAGCAGCACGTCGGCTTGCCGCACGCGCTCGGCGAGCTTCGGGTTGATCCCGATGCCCACGTCGCCCGCGTATGCGGGGCTGCGGTTGTCGAAGAGGTCCTGGCAGCGGAACGCGGTAC
>DATLGR010000313.1:0-6374 GCA_035540415.1 Burkholderiales bacterium
CGTTTCTATAGTTCCAAAATAATAGAAATAATGCCTGACGGCAAGCCCGGCCTTGCGCGCGCGGCGCGCGCCCCCATTTGCGCTGCATGGAAATGCTCCACGTCGCCTGCGGCGCCTGCGGCACGGCGAACCGTGTCCCCGCCGAGCGCCTGGGCGATGCGCCGAGCTGCGGCCGCTGCAAGGCGCCGCTGCTGGACGGCCGGCCGGTCAGTCTCGACGAGCGCAGCTTCGATGCGTTCCTCGCCCGCAACGACCTGCCGGTGCTGGTGGACTTCTGGGCGCAATGGTGCGCGCCGTGCCATGCCATGGCGCCGGCCTTCGCGCGCGCGGCGAGCGAGCTCAGGACGCGCGCGCGCTTCGCCAAGCTCGACACCGAGGGCGCGCCGCAGGTCGCCGCGCGCTTCGGCATCCGCTCGATCCCGACGCTGATCCTCTATCGCGGCGGCGCCGAGGCGGCGCGCATCTCGGGCGCGATGGATGCCGGCGCGCTCAGGCGGTGGCTGGACCCGCGGCTCGCCGCTCGATGAAGCTTTCCACCAGGCTGCGGCGCAGGGCGCGCCAGCGGCCGCCGTTGGCGCGCGGGTACTTCTGGTTAACCTCCACCTCGATACCGAGATAGCGCTCGGCGCCGAAGCGCGCGCGCAGCGAGGTGGTGAGCGCGTCGGCCCAGCCGCGGTACGGGTAATTGCGGCGCACGCAGAGCTGCGGCTCGCGCCGGCGCAGGTCGAGCTGCCACGCGCCGCAGAGCGCCGCCTCGCCGGGGTGGCGCGGATCGTAGAGCAGGCCCACGTCGGCAAGGCGGCGCGCCCCGGCGAGCCGCGGCGTGAAGCTGTGGCACGACAGGTGCACCACGCGCCGGCCGCGGCCGAGCGCTTCGGCCACCGCGCGCTCCACCGCATCCCGGTACGGGCGGTAGTAGCGCGCGAAGAGCTCGCCGCGCGCCTCGGGCGGCACATAGCGCGAAAAAAGCTGCGGGTGCCCCGGCGAGCGGTTGAGCTCGACCAGCAGCCGGCTGACCGTGCTGAAGAAGAGCGCGCAGCCGAGCGCCTGCGCGAACTCGCGCGCGAGCTCGAGCGCGCCCGGGTCGTAGCCGCGGTGCGTGAGAAGCAGCTTTTGCGCGCGGAGGAAGAATTCTCCATACGGTGGCGGTACCTCGTTGCCGCCGTGCTCGCAGCTGACAATGAGTTCAACGTCTGGCGCAACCATCGATGCGCGTCGTGCAGGATTGGTGCCGCGCCCGGAACGAAGCTTGCATGGCGCCGGGGGCCATGAACGCCCTCGTCGAGAAGCTTGCCCCGGTGGCCGACCGTATTGCGCCGTCGGCCACCGACATGATCCGCCGCGACCATACCAAGGTCCTCGCCGCCTTCCACCGCTACGATCCGGCGGCCAGCCCGCAGACGAAGCGCGCGCTCGCGGGCACCATCTGCCTCGCGCTCGAAGTGCACGCGCAGATCGAAGAGGAGATTTTCTATCCCGCGGTCCGCGAGCTCGACGGCCAGATGGTCGACAAGAGCATCCCCGAGCACGATGAGATCCGCGCCAGCATCGCCGCGCTGCGCGGCATGGACGCCGCGACACCGGAGCACGATGCCGCCCTGATGCGCCTCATGCGCACCGTGATGCACCACGTCGCCGACGAGGAAACCACGATGCTGCCGCATGCCGAGCGCGCCCTGGGGGCGCGGATCGGCGAGCTCGGCGCGCGCATGATGAAGCGCCGCCTGGAGCTGATGGCGCCGCGCGCCGGCGAGATCGCGCGGAACACGGCCGGTGCCCTGTCGCGCAACACGCTGCTGTTCGGGGCGGGCGCGCTGGTCGCGGCGAGCCTGCTGCTGCGGCGCCGGCTGCGCTAGCGCTGCGCCTCAGAGGGCGCGGCCGCTCGCGGGATCGAATACGAGCGCGCGCTGCGGGTCGGGCGCGAGCCGCAGCGGCTCGCCCGGACGCCAGTCGCGCCGCTCGCTCGTGACCGCGCAGACCAGGGTGCCGCCGAGCCTGCCGTAGAGCTGCACTGCCGGGCCCATGGGCTCGACCGCAGTCAGCACCATGCTCGCGCCGCCTTCGGCGCCGAGCGCGCAGGCCTCGGGGCGGAACCCGTAGACCACCTCGCGATCTTCCTCCAGCCGGCGCGCGAGCGGCAGGCGGGCGCCGCCGGCCGCCTCGACATGTCCGTTGTGCACCCGGCCGGGCAGGAGGTTCATCGCCGGCACCCCGATGAAGCCCGCGACGAAGAGGTTCGCCGGCCGGTCATAGAGCTCGAGCGGAGTGCCGGCCTGCTCCACGCGGCCGGCGCGCAGCACCACGATGCGCTGCGCCATGGCCATCGCCTCGGTCTGGTCGTGCGTCACGTACAGGGAGGTCGCGCCGAGGCTGCGGTGCAGGGCCTTCAGCTCGGTGCGCATCTGCGTGCGCAGGGTGCCGTCGAGGCTGGACAGCGGCTCGTCGAACAGGAACACGCGCGGCTTTCGCACGATGGCGCGGCCGATGGCCACGCGCTGCTGCTGGCCGCCGGAGAGCTCGGCCGGGCGCCGCCCGAGAAGCTCGGCGAGCCCGAGCACGTGCGCCACCTCGGCCACGCGCTCGGCGATCAGCGCGGCCGGCGCGCCGCGCATGCGCAGCGCGAAGGCCAGGTTCTCGCGCACCGTCATGTGCGGGTAGAGCGCGTACTGCTGGAACACCATGGCCACGTCCCGGGCCGCGGGCGGCACGCCGTTCACCCGGTGGCCGTCCAGCAGAATCTCGCCGGCGTCGGGCGCTTCCAGTCCCGCGGCGATGCGCAGCAGCGTGGTCTTGCCCGAGCCCGACGGGCCGACCAGCACGACGAGCTCCCCGTCGGCCACCTCGACGTCGACGCCGTGAAGCACCTCGACGCCGCCGAACGACTTTCGCACGTCGCGCAGGCGCAGCGAAGCCATCAGCCGCGGTCGATCGCCTGCCGGATGCTTCTCGCGAGGCTGTCGAGGTTGTAGGGCTTGCGCAGCAGCCGCACGTCCGGATCCAGGCGGCCTTCGTGGGTGATCGCATCGCGCGCATAGCCGGTCGTGAAAAGCACCGGCAGCGCGGCGCCTCGCCGTGTGCGGACGGCGTCGGCGAGCGCGCGCCCGCTCAAGCCGTTGGGCAGCACCACGTCGGTGAACAGAAGGTCCACCCGCGGCGCGTCGGGGGCTTCCAGCACGGCCAGCGCCGAGCGCGCATCGGCGGCCTCGATCACGCGGTAGCCGAAGCTGCGCAGCGCCGCCACGCCCTGGCGGCGTACCTCCTCGTTGTCCTCGACGAGCAGCACGGTCTCGCCGGCGCGCGCCTGCGGCAGCGGCTCGGCGCTGTCGCCCGGGCGCGCGGCGGCGCGCTCCGGGCGGGCGTCGGTGCGCGGCAGCAGCATGGTGACGGTCGTGCCCCGGCCGAGCTCGCTCGCGATGCGCACCTGGCCGCCCGACTGCTGCGCGAACCCGTACACCATGGACAGGCCGAGGCCCGAGCCCTTGCCCGGCTCCTTGGTGGTGAAGAAGGGGTCGAAGACCTTGGCCAGGTGCTCGGGAGCGATGCCCGACCCGCTGTCGGCGACCGACAGCGCGACGTAGTCGCCCGCCGGCAGCTCGTCGCCGCCCGCAGCCGAAACGTTCTCGGTGCGCACGAGGAGGCGGCCGCCGCCGTCCATGGCATCGCGCGCGTTGACCACCAGGTTGAGGAACGCGCTTTCGAGCTGGTTGCGGTCGGCGAACGTCGCCCACAGGTCGGCGGCGAGCCGGGTCTCGACGGTGATGGTCTCGCCGAGCGTGTGCGCGATCATGTCGGCCATGTCGCCGATCAGGCGGTTCACGTCGAGCACCGCCGGCTCGAGCGGCTGCTGGCGGCTGAAGGCGAGCAGGCGGTGCGTGAGCTGCGCGGCGTTGCGCGTGGCGGCGAGCGCCGCCTCGATCGGGCCCTCCAGCGTGCGCGCCGGCTGGCCCGCGATCAGGCGGCGCACGATCTCGAGGTTGCCCATGATCACCTGCAGCAGGTTGTTGAAGTCGTGCGCGACGCCGCCGGTGAGCTGGCCCACGGCCTCCATCTTCTGCGCCTGGTGCAGGCGCGCTTCCGCTTCGGCGCGCCGGCGCCCCTCCGCCTCGAGCTCGGCGGTGCGGCTGCGCACCCGCGCCTCGAGCTCGCGGTTCATGCGCTCCAGCGCCTCCTTGGCTGCCGCGAGCGCGGCCTCGGCGCGCTTGCGCTCGGTGATGTCGAGGTCCACGCCGCTGTAGCGCACCGGGCGGCCGTCGGCGTCGCGCACCACGCGGCCGCGGCCGAAGATCCAGCGCAGCTCGCCGTCCGGACGCACGATGCGGTATTCGATCTCGTAGAAGTCGACTCCGGAGTCGAGCGCCTGCTGGAAGCCCGCGACCACGCGCTCGCGATCCTCCGGGTGGCGCAGCGCGCGGATGCGGTCGATGGGGATGTCGCCCGCCAGCGGCTCGAGGCCCATGATCCGGAAGTACTGGGCGGTGCCGCGCGCAAGGCCCGTGGTGAGGTCGATCTCCCACACGCCGATGCCCGCCGACTCCTCGGCGAGCGTCAGGATCTCGTCGCGCGCGCGCAGGTCCAGTCCGCGGTCGGAGCCGACGAGGGGCAGCATGCCTCGGATATTATGGGAATCGCGAGAAAGAACAACGTGACCCCGGTCCGCGTCCGGAAATTCCTGACGGCCGTCGCCGTCGCCGTGGCCGCCGCCTTGGCCGCCTGCTCGGCCGAGGCCCGCACGCTCGTCATCAACGCCAACACCTCGGACCCGGCCCCCCGCGCCGCCTGGGAGGCCGCGGTGCAGCGCTTCCAGCGTGAGCACCCGGAGGTGGAGGTGCGCCTCAACATCTACGACCACGAGAGCTACAAGAAGGCCCTCCGCGGCTGGCTCACCGGCGCGCCGCCCGACGTGGTGTTCTGGTTCGCCGGCCACCGCATGCGCCAGCTCGTGGCCCCCGGGCTGCTCGCCGATGTGAGCGATCTCTATACCGGGCCGGTGCGTCGGGCGCTGCATCCGTCGGCGCTCGAGCTCGTCAGCGTGAACGGCCGCCAGTACGGCGTGCCCTACACCTACTACCCGATCGGGCTGTATTTCCGCCGCGACCTGACCGAGGCCCCGCGCACCTGGGACGAGCTGCTCGCCGCATGCGAGCGGCTGCGCGCGCGCGGCCTCGAGCCGATCGCCATCGGCACCCGGGAGCTGTGGCCGACCGCGGCCTGGTTCGACTACCTCAACCTGCGCCTGAACGGCCATGCCTTCCACATGCAGCTGATGGACGGGCGCGTGCCGTACACCGACGCGCGCGTGCGCGAGGTATTCGCGCACTGGCGCGCGCTCCTCGAGCGCGGCTGCTTCAGCCGCAACCACGCCTCCATGAGCTGGCAGGAGAGCCAGGCGCTGCTCTACACCGGGCGCTCGGCGATGATGCTGATCGGCCATTTCATCGTGGCGCATTTCCCGGCGGAGGTGCGCCCGCGCATGGAGTTCGCGCGCTTCCCGCTGATCCGGCCGCAGCAGGGCGCCTACGAGGAGGCGCCGGTGAACACGCTGCACATCCCCGCGCGCGCGCGCAATGCCGAGGACGCGCGCCGGTTCCTCGCCTTCGTGCTGCGCGCCGACGTGCAGGCGGAGCTGAACCGCGCCATGCTGCAGATCCCGGTCAACCTCGAAGCGCCGCCGGCGCAGGACCGCTTCGTGCTCGCCGGGCGCGAGCACCTGGCGCGCGCCGACGCGCTCGCGCAGTACTTCGACCGCGACACGAGCGAGGACCTCGCCCAGGTGGCGATGAAGGGCTTCCAGGAATTCATGCTCCACCCGGAGCGACTCGAGAGCATCCTCCAGGCCATTGAACAGGCCCGCCGCCGCATCTTCCGGCCGTAGCCCGGCGGCGAGCGCAGCCCTGCTCGCCCCGGCCTGCGCGCTCTTCGCCGCGTTCGTCCTCTACCCGATCGGCGCGAACCTGTGGCTGTCGCTGCACGACTGGGACGGCGCCGGGGCGCGCGCGTGGGTAGGGCTTGGGAACTACCGTGAGCTCCTCGCCGACCCCACGTTCCGCACCGCAGTGGCCAACAACCTGCGCTGGCTCGCGCTGTACCTCGTCGCCGCGCCCGCGCTCGGCCTCGCGGCGGCGCTGCTCCTCAGCCAGGCGCTCGCCGGCATGCGCCTCGCGCGCGCGCTCTTCTTCATGCCGTTCGTCATCAGCCAGGTCGTGGTGGCGCTCGTGTTCGGCTGGTTCTTCCACACGCGCTTCGGCCTCCTGAACGGGATCCTGGACGCGCTCGGCCTGCCGCCGCTCGAGCTGCTCGACAGCGGCGGCAGCGCGATCTACGCGCTCATCATCGCCGGCCTGTGGCCGCAGACCGCCTACTGCATGATCCTCTAC
>DATLGR010000314.1:0-2279 GCA_035540415.1 Burkholderiales bacterium
CGCAAGCGGCGCGCATAGTCGGCATAATGGCGCCACGATGCCCGAGCGTCCGGCGCAGCTGTCGCACCTGGAGCCTCTCGGCGATGCGCTGCGCTTCGCCAGCCAGATCCATGCCCTGATCCCCAAGTGCCCTCTGCTGGAGAATTTCTCCCCGGCGGAGGTGCGTCTGCTCGCGCATTTCATGGCGGTCTACCGCGCCGAGCCGGGCATCGAGATCATCCGCGAGGGCGACGGGGGCGACTTCATGCTGCTCCTCATCGAGGGGCGGGTCGACGTGCACAAGCGCGACCGCTGGAACACGCCCCAGCTCATCGCCCAGGTCGAGGCCGGGCGCACGCTCGGCGAGATGTCGATGATCGACGGCGCGCCGCGCTTCGCCACCTGCATCGCGGTCGAGCGCAGCCTCGTGGCCGTGCTCGACCGCGAGAACCTCGCCCGCATCATCGTCGAGCAGCCGCTGCTCGGCGCCAAGGTCCTGATGGAGCTGGTGTTGATGCTCTCCCAGCGGCTGCGCGCGACCAGCCAGCGCCTTGTCGAGCTGATCGACGAGCAGCCCGAGGGGGCCGCTACGCTGTAAGGTCCGCGCCGGTCCAGCGACGACCCTCATGCACGCGACCCTGCCCCTCAATCGCCCGCATGGCGGGTCTCCCGGCCGCGGCGCGCTCGGATGACCCGCTCCCGGCTCGCGGTGCTTCTCGTCGTGGCCGCGGCGATTGCCGCCTTCTTCCTGGCCGGGGGCCACCGCGGGCTCAGTCTCGAGGCGCTCAAGGCGCAGCAGGCGACGCTGCAGTCCTGGCAGGCGGCCGCCCCGATGCGCAGCGCCGCCTTCTTCTTCGCTTTCTATGTGGCGGTCACGGGACTGTCGCTGCCGGGGGCGGCGTTGCTCACGCTCGGGGCTGGAGCGCTCTTCGGGCTGCTGTGGGGCACGCTGCTGGTTTCCTTCGCCGCAGCGGCCGGCGCCACGGTCGCCTTCCTCGTCTCGCGCTTCGTGCTGCGCGACTGGGTGCAGCAGCGCTTCGGCCGGCAGCTGGCGGGCGTGAACCGCGGCGTCGAGCGCGAAGGCGCCTTCTATCTGTTCACGCTGCGGCTCATCCCGGCGGTGCCGTTTTTCGTCATCAACGCCGCGATGGGGCTGACGCCCATGCGCGCGAAGACGTTCTACTGGGTGAGCCAGCTCGGCATGCTCCCCGGCACGCTCGTCTACGTGAACGCAGGGCGCCAGCTCGCCGCGATCGAGGCCCCGGGCGACATCCTGTCGCCGGGGCTGCTCGCGGCGTTCGTGCTGCTCGGCTCTTTCCCGCTCGCGGCCAAGAAGCTGGTCGGCGCCCTGCGCGCGCGCCGGGTGTACGCGCGCTGGGGGCGGCCGGCGCGCTTCGAGCGCAACCTCGTCGTCATCGGCGGCGGCTCGGCCGGCCTGGTCGCCGCCTACGTCGCCGCCGCCGTGCGTGCAAAGGTCACGCTGGTCGAGAAGCATCGCATGGGCGGAGACTGCCTCAATACCGGCTGTGTGCCCTCCAAGGCGCTCATCAAATCGGCGCGCGTGCTCGCGCAAATCCGCCGCCATCGCGACTACGGCATCCGTGCGGCGCAGGCGCAGGCCGACTTTGCCGAGATCCTGGCGCGCGTGCGCCGCGTGGTGCGCGCCGTCGAGCCGCACGACTCGGCGGCGCGCTATCGCGCGCTCGGCGTGGAGTGCCTCCAGGGCGAGGCCCAAATTGCGAGCCCCTGGGAGGTGGACGTGCGCTTCCCCGGCGGCGAGACGCGGCGGCTGACCACCCGCAGCATCGTCGTTGCCGCCGGCGCACGGCCGCTGGTGCCGCCAATCCGCGGCATCGAGCACACCGGCTACCGGACCTCCGACACCGTGTGGGACCTCGCCGCGCTGCCGCGCCGGCTGCTCGTGCTCGGTGGCGGGGCGGTCGGCTGCGAGCTCGCGCAGTGCTTCGCGCGCTTCGGCTCGCGGGTCACCGTGGTGGAAATGCTGCCGCGGCTGCTCTCGCGCGAAGATCCGGAGGTCTCCGACTCCGTCCTCGCCGGGCTGCGCGCCGACGGCGTCGAGGTGCTGCTCGGCCACAAGGCGCTGCACTTCGTTCGCGACGGCGGGGAGCGCCAGCTGGTCGTCGGCCACGCCGGCGGCGAAGCGCGCGTGGGCTTCGACGAGCTCCTCTGCGCGCTCGGGCGGGTGGCGAACACCGAGGGCTACGGGCTCGAGGCGCTCGGCATCCGCATCACCGCGTCCGGGACCATCGAAACCGACGCGCATCTGCAGACTTCCTATC
>DATLGR010000315.1:0-5747 GCA_035540415.1 Burkholderiales bacterium
GCCTGGATCCCGCTGGCCGGGGGCGAGCCGCGCATCCTCGACCAGCGGGATCCAGGCCGAGAGCGCGGCAATGCCGATGGCGGCGGCCGCGTCGAGCGACATCGAGGGCGGCACGGCGGCCGTCATGGCCCGCTCGAAGACGGCGTATTGTGCGTGCGTGCCGTCGCGCCCCCGGCTGCCGATGCCGAGCAGGCGCTCGCCGCTGGCCGCGTCGCAGCCCGCGCCGTCCCGCCCGAGCACGCGCGGCAGCGGTCCCTTCAGCAAGCCCTCGCGCATCTTCCAGTCGATGGGATTGACGCTCGCCGCCGCCAGGCGGACCAGCACCTCCCCCGGCCCCGGTTCGGGCAGCGGCAGCTCGTCCACCCGCATGACCTCCGGGCCGCCGAAGCCGTGGATGCGGACCGCGCGCATGCTCATCGCATGGCCCCCGGCAGCCAGGTGGCGAGCGGCGGAAAAAGGATGATCAGCGCGATCAGGGCGAGCACGCAGCTCACGAACGGCGCCGCCGCGTAGTAGATGTCGCGCATGGTCGTGCCCGGCGGCGCGACCCCTTTCATGACGAACAGCAGCAGCCCGAACGGCGGCGTGGTGTAGCCGACCTCGAGCGCGAGTAGCAGGATGAGGCCGAACCAGACGAGGTCGAAGCCGAGCGCTTGCGCGAGCGGAAAGTAGATCGGCGCGGTGAGCAGCATCATGGAGAGCTGGTCCATGAAGCAGCCGAGGAAGAAGATGACGGCGAGCATCACGAGGAGCATGCCGAGAGGCGACACCTCGAACGCCGTCGCCCAGCCGATGAGCCCGCTCGACGCACCGGAGAAGGCGAGCAGCTGGCTGAACGTGGCCGAGCCGAAGATGATCAGGAACGCCATCACCGTGATGCGCAGGCCCGCTTCGACCGACTGCCGGAACGCCCGCCAGGTGAGGCAGCGGTAGCAGGCAGCGAGCACCATGACGCCGAGGCAACCGAGCGCCGCCGCCTCGGTGGGCGTCGCCCAGCCCGACACCATCGTGCCGATGACGAGCACGATGACCGCGACCATCGGCACGATGTCCAGCGCGACCAGGCGGATCTTCTCGGCGACCGAGGCACGCTCGACCGCATAGCTCGGCGCGGCGCCGGGCGCGAGCCGGGTCCACCCGTAAATCAGCGCGACGTACATCGTCGCGAGCACGAGCCCGGGCACCACGCCGGCGAGCAGCAGCGCGCCCACGTCGGTGCGCCCAAGGGTTGCGAGCAGAACCGCGAGCGCGGAGGGCGGAATGATCACCGCGAGGCCGCCGGTGCCCATGATCGGCCCCATCGAGAGGTACTTGCTGTAGCCTCGCTTCATCATCTCCGGGACCATGAGCGAGCCGAGCAGCGCCGTCGAGCCCATGCTCGAGCCCGACAACGCGGCGAACCCGGTGCCACCGGCGACGGTGACGTAGGCAAGGCGCCCCGGCAGGTTGCCCATCAGCCGGTCGATGGCATTGAACATCTTCGCCGCGAGGCCGGTGTAGTAGAACAGCTCCCCCATGAGCAGGAACATCGGGATCGGCACGAGCGCGAAGCTCGTCATGGCGCCGAAGCCGTTGTTCAGAACCTGCACGATGCCGATGGTGCCGCCCATGAAGATCATGGCACCGACGATGTTGGCGGCGAGAAACGCAATGGCCACCGGCATGCCGAGCAGCATCAGCGCCACGATCAAACCGAACAGCAGCGCGATCGCCCAGGGCCAATCCATCGGCTACTTGTAGGGGCTTTCGCCGCGCACCAGAAGCCGCGCGAACTCGAGGGTCATCATGCCGAAGGCGAGCGGCATGAAGGCCATCAGGATCCAGCGCGGCATGTCATAGGAGCGCACGTCCTTGTGGCCCTGCACGAAATCCTGCACCGTGATCGCGCCGCCGTACCAGGCGAGCACCGCACACACCGCGATGGACAGCGCGAGGATCAGCTTCACGAGGGCGCGGCGCGCGTCGGGGCCCAGAGCGCTGATGAGCAGCTCGATGTAGATGTGGCCTTTCTCGCGCACGAGCCACGGCGCCCCCAGCAGCGGGATCAGCAGCAGGAAGTACTCGGTGAAGGTGAACAGATGCGCCGAGCTCTGGTAGCCGAGATTGCGCAGGGCAACGTCGGTCACGATCATGAC
The DNA here is from genome assembly GCA_035540415.1 of Burkholderiales bacterium. GTDB lineage: Bacteria > Pseudomonadota > Gammaproteobacteria > Burkholderiales > SG8-39 > SCGC-AG-212-J23. The sequence goes on from DATLGR010000315.1 coordinate 2,136, forward strand.
CATCATGGCCACCATCAGCACGCCGGCGACGAGCGCCATGCCGTACAGCACGGCGTCGTATGCCTTGAGGACCGGGTTCAGAAGGGCGCGACCCGCCGGACGCCGCCGGCGCGGCAGGCTCAGAACGGCGTGAACAGCTTCACGATCCTGTCGAAGTTCTCGGCGCCGCCGGTCTTCTCCATGCGCTCCTTCATGCGCGCGAGGCTCGCCGAGCGGGCGCCTTCGAAGAAGCGCCGGGAGGCATCGGGCGACTGCTCGACGGTGCGGATGCCGCGCTTCTTCAGCTCCGCCTCTTCCTCGCGCCAGAGCTTCTGAAGCGCGTGCAGGCTTTCGGTCTCGTGCTGGATGGCCACCCGCTGCAGGATTTCGCGGGTCTTCGGCGAGAGCGCGTTCCACCGCTTCAGGTTCACCAGGATCACGAGGTCGGTGGAGAAGAAGTCCGGCAGGATGCGGTACTTGAGGAAGCGGTCCCAGTTGAGGTCCATGAGGCCGATCTGGGTCCAGGGCGTCATCTCGACGGTGCCGCGCTCGAGCGCCGTGTACAGGTCCGGCGAGTTGATGTTGATGGTCTGGGCGCCCAGGTAGTTGGCGAGGAACGCCTGGTAGATCGGGTGGCCGCGCACCTTGAAGCCGCGGATGTCGATGTGCCCCGTCCCGTCGAGCTTGGGCTCCTTGGTGGACCACAGGTTGAAGCGGATGCCGCTGTCGACCCAGCCCAGGAGATAGGTGCCCATGCGCTTCTGGTGGATCTGGTTGAGGAAGTCGATGCCGCCGTTCTTGCGTGCCGTGGGACCATCCACCGTGGAGGCCGACATGGCGTCGCACTCGGGCACGCTCGCCGCATAGAAGGCGCAGGCGGTGTAGACCATGTCCACCACGCCGTCGCGCACCGCGCCGGGCTGCTGCATCATCGGGATGGCCTCCGGCCCGCCGCGCACCTGGATGGTGAAGACGCCCTTGCCGGCTTCGTTCGCCTTCTTGACGTACTCGAGGAAGCTGCGCGAGTACACCAGCGAAGCGGGAAACACGTGGGTTGCGCTGATCGTGTCCTGCGCAAGCGCGGGTGCCACGGGTGCCGCGCAGGCGATGCCGAGCGCGGCGGCGAGCAGGTGTCGTCTTTTCATGTCCTCCTCCAGGTTGTCCAGACGGCGTCGGGCATCTTACCATCGGGCCATAGTGACGACGGTCTTTTCTGCGTTCGAGCGCACCGCCCGCGCGCACGGCGGCAAGCCGTTTCTGCAGGTATTCCCCGAGGGGACCGAGCTTAGCTACGCGCAGGCGCTCTCGCGCGTGCAGGCGATCGCCGCGCGCTACCGCGCCGCGGGCTACGGCCCCGGGCACCGCGTGGCGCTGGCGCTTCCGAATTGCGCGGAATTCCTGCCCCACTTCCTCGCCCTGAACGCGGTCGGCGCCTCGGTGGTGCCGCTCAACCCGGACTACCGGCCCGCGGAACGCGATTACGTCCTCTCGCACAGCGAGGCGGCCGCCGTCATGACGCGCGCGAACCTGGACGCCCCGCCATCCGCGCCCGCGCCCGGCGATGCGCGGGAGTGTGCCCTACTCTATACCTCCGGCACCACCGGCAGGCCCAAGGGCTGCCTGCTCAGCGATTTCTACTTCCTGAACGTCGGCCGGCGCTACATCGACGAGGGCGGGCTGTGCGCGCTGCGCTTCGGCGAGGAGCGCCTGATTACGCCCCTGCCGCTGTTTCACATGAACGCGCTTGCCGTGTCGACCACGGCGATGATCCTCACGGCGGGCTGCGTGGTGCAGCTCGACCGCTTCCACCCGCGCACCTGGTGGCGCGACGTGGCCGCCTCGCGCGCGACCATCGTGCATTACCTGGGCGTGATGCCGGCCATCCTGATGGGGCTGCCCGAAAGCGAGCTCGACCGCGCCCACGGCGTGCGCTTCGGCTACGGCGCCAACGCCAATCCCAAGGACCATGCCGCCTTCGAGGCGCGCTTCGGCTTTCCGCTGATCGAGGCGTGGGCGATGACCGAGACCGGAGGCGGCGCCGTGATCGCCGCGAGCCGCGAGCCCCGCCATGTCGGCACCCGGTGCATCGGCCGGCCGCCGCCCGGGCTGGAGGTCTCCATTCTCGAGGCCACCGGGGAGCTCCTGGTGCGCCAGGCGGGTCCCGACCCGCGCCGCGGGTTCTTCTCGGGCTACCTCAAGGATGCCGCCGCCACCGAGGAGGCCTGGCGCGACGGCTGGTTTCACACCGGCGACGCTGTGCGCCGCGGCCCAGACGGGCAGCTTCACTTCGTCGACCGGCGCAAGAACATCATCCGCCGCTCGGGCGAGAACATCGCGGCCCTGGAAGTGGAGGCGGCGCTTGCCGGGCACCCGGCGGTGGCCCAGGTTGCGGTCATCGCCGTGCCCGATCCGCTGCGCGACGAGGAGGTCATGGCCTGCGTCGTCTCGCGGGGCGCAAAAGACGAGCCGACCGCCATCGCCATCCAGGACTGGTGCCTCGAGCGGCTCGCCTACTTCAAGGCCCCGGGCTACGTGGCCTTCATCGAGGAGCTGCCCACGACCTCCACCAACAAGGTGCAGAAGGCCAAGCTCGCCGAGTTTCCCATCGACCCGCAACGCCGCTTCGACTTGCGCGAGCGCAAGCGCCGCGCCCCATGACGAGGATGCCGTACGACGGCGTCGCGGTCGCCGTGCCGGTGACGGTGCCCTACGTGCGCTACTCCATCCGCGCGGCGCACTGGTGGCTTGCGCGCGCGTTGTCAGCGCTGCTCGAGGGGGCGGGCCTCGCGAAAGAGGACGTCGACGGCCTCACCGTCTCGAGCTTCACCCTGGCCCCCGATACCGCCATCGGCGTCACCCAGCATTTCGGGCTCTCGCCGCGCTGGCTCGACCACATCCCGCTCGGCGGCGCGAGCGGGGTGGTCGCGCTGCGGCGGGCCGCGCGCGCCGTGCAGTCCGGCGACGCGAACATCGTCGCCTGCATCGCCGGGGACACGAACCATGTGGACTCCTTCCGGCTCACGCTGGCGAACTTCAGCCAGTTCGCCCGCGACGCGGTCTACCCCTACGGGGCCGGCGGCCCCAACGCGAGCTTCGCCTTCCTCACTGCCTACTACATGCGCGAGTACGGCGCGACGCGCGAGGACTTCGGCAAGCTTTGCGTGGCGCAACGCGAGAACGCCCTCAAGTTTCCGCACGCGCTGTTCAAGAAGCCGCTCAGCCTGGAGGAGTACCTGGCGGCGCGACCGATCGCCGAGCCGCTGCATCTTTTCGACTGCGTCATGCCCTGCGCGGGGGCCGAGGCCTTCCTCGTCATGCCGCAGGCGCGCGCGCGCGCGGCCGCGCTGCCCCATGCGCGCATCCTGGGCACCATCGAGCGGCACAATGCCTTCAGCGCCGACCCGGTGCAGATGCGCGCCGGATGGGCGCTCGAGCGCGACGCGCTCTACGCCCAGGCCGGCTGCGGCCCGCAGGACATGGACCTTGTCCAGACCTACGACGACTACCCCGTGATCTCGCTGATGCAGCTCGAGGATCTCGGGTTCTGCGCCAAGGGGGAGGGCCCGGGCTTCGTGCGCCGCCACGGCTTTACCTGGGATGGCAGCTTTCCGCTGAACACGAGCGGCGGGCAGC
>DATLGR010000316.1:0-2993 GCA_035540415.1 Burkholderiales bacterium
CCAACTGCGCTCTTTAGTTCTTGAAATCGGCCGACTGCAGGCGGAAGTCCGACTCGTCCACCTGCAGGCGCATCTCGAGCAGAAGGCGCTGCTCACAACCAGCCAGGTTGCCGCCTACGACGCGCTCCGGGGCTACGTGGACAACGACAACGCCCCCGCCGCCCATCGCCCGCACCGGCATTGATCGCCTGCGCCGAGCTAGAAGAGGATCGCTAGTGCTTGTGATGCGACGGCGGAGCGGCGAGGCGGCCGACGTGGAACTCGGCCCGCACCTCGCCGGCCTTCTCGAAGGTCAGCGTCACCGGGATCGCTTCGCCTTCCTGGAAGGGCCGCTTGATGTCGACGAACATCAGGTGCGCCCCGCCGGGCTTGAGCTCGAAGCGGCCCTTGGCCGGAATGTCGAAGCTCTTCGCCGGGCGCATGCGCACGATGTCGCCCTCGCGCAGGTGAACGTGCAGCTCGACGCGCTCGGCGGACGGGCTCGCGGCGCCGACCAGGCGATCGGGCGCGGCGCCCGGGTTGCGGATGACGAGATAGCCCGCGGCGACCTTGGCGCCGGGCGCGGTGGCGCGCACCCAGGGCTTTTCGACCTGCACTTGCGCCAGGACGGCGCTTGCAGCGAGCGACAGGAAAATGGCGCCAATTGTCCTCATGCGGTCTTTCGGTCTTCCTCGTCCTGGAGCTTACGCCAGAACACCTTGCCGGTGCCCGTGCGCGGGAGCTCGTCCACGAACTGCACAAGCCGCGGCGCCTTGTACGCGGCCATGTGCTCGCGCGCCCACGCGATGATGTCCTCCGCGCTCGGTTGGTGGCGAGCATCCGCCTTGAGCACGACGTAGGCCTTGACGGTTTCGCCGCGGTAGGCGTCGCGCGCGCCGACCACGCACGCCTCCTGGATGGCGGGATGCGCGTACAGCATCGCCTCCACCTCGGCCGGCCAGACCTTGTAGCCGGCGCAGTTGATCATGCGCTTCAGGCGGTCGGTGATGAAGAAGTAGCCGTCCTCGTCGTAGTACCCCAAATCTCCGGTGCGCAGGAACCGCTTGCCGTCGTGCTCGAGGAAGGCGGCGCGCGTCTCCTCGGGCTGGTTCCAGTAGCCGCAAAACACCTGCGGGCCGTGGACGATGATCTCGCCCACCTCGCCCACGCCGAGCTCGCGGCGCGACTCGGGGTCGATCACGCGCGCGTCGGTGTTGAAAAAGGGAATGCCGCCGCACTGGCGCTTGGGGCGGTGCGGCGGGTTGATGTGAGTGGGCGCCATGGTCTCCGTCATGCCGTAGCCCTCGACGAACGGCAGCCCCACCACCTGCTCGAGCTTGCGCGCCAGCGCCTCGGGCATCGCGGCGCCGCCGCCGCCCAGCACGCGCAGCGAGCTGAGGTCGTACTGCGCGAGCCTCGGGTTGGAGAGGAAATCCACCATCATCGTGGTGATCGCCGACCAGTTCGTGACGCGCGCGCGCCCGATCTGCAGGCCCGCGCAGTCGCGGTCCCAGCGCGAGAGGATCACCAGCGTCGCCGCCGAATGGATCGGCGAGTTCATGCCCGCCTGCATCCCGGTGACGTGGAACATCGGCATTGCGCACAGCACCACGCTCGCCGGCTGCGCGCCGCGCCAGTGCAGATACGGCACGGTCGTCGCCTGCACGCTCGCGTGGGTGTGCATGCAGCCCTTCGGCTTGCCGGTAGTGCCCGAGGTGTAGGGCATCACGGCGAGGTCGTCCGGGCCGGCGCGGTGCGGTCCGGGTGCGCAGCCCGCGGCGAGCGCCGCGCGCCACGTGTCGTTCGCGGGCGGCGCACGCACGAAATCGGGCAGCGGGAGGTCGGTGTGCCCGGGCAGGTAGTCGCGGTACGCGGCCGCGATCACGGCCTCCAGGCCGAGCGGCGCAAGCTCGTGCAGGACATCCTGGCCGGCGATGGCGATACGCGCCCCGGAGTCCTCGACATAGTGGCGCAGCTCCTCGGTGCGGTTCATCGGGTTGACGGGCACGACCACCGCGTCTGCGCGCAGGATCGCGTAATAGGCGACGACAAACTGCGGGCAGTTCTGGAGATCCAGCAGCACGCGCTCGCCGGGCGCCACGCCCAGGCGCTGCTGCAGATAGCCCGCCAGCGCGTCGACCTGGCGCTTGAGCTCGGCATAGCCAAGGCGCGCCCCGTAGTAATCGATCGCGGCGCGGTCCGGATCGCGCGCCGCGGCCGCCTCGAGGTTCGCGTAGACGGTGGTGCGCGGCAGCTCGACGACGCGCGGCTGGCCGGGCGGCCAATGCGCGAAATGCCGCGTGAACGTCACAGCGCGTAGCGCCGCACCGCGTTCTCGTCCCAGGCGAGGCCGAGGCCCGCGCGCTCCGCGGCCTGCACGAAGCCGCGCTCCGGACGCAAGGGCGACTGCAGGACCGGGTCGGCCCAGTCCACGTACTCGAGCCAGTGCGCGGTGGGCGTCACCGCGAGGAGGTGGCTGCTCGCCTCGGGAAAGAGGTGGCTCGACATCTCCAGACCGGCCGCCTGGGCGAGCGCGGCGGCGCGCATCCAGCCGGTCACGCCGCCGATGCGCTGGGCATCGGGCATCACGTAGTCGCAGGCGCCGGCGGCAAGCGCCTGCGCCATGTGCTCGGGCCCCATGAAGTTCTCGCCGATCTGCACCGGGGTGGCGAGCTCGCGCGCGATACGCGCCGCGCCGGCGAAGTCGTCGGCGCGCACCGGCTCCTCGATCCACAGCACGCCGCCCGCCTCGTCGATCAGCCGGCCGCGACGGAGCGCCTCGGCCACGCTCAGCCCCTGGTTGAAGTCGACCATCAGGCCGAGCTCCGGGCCGATCGCCTCGCGCACCACGCGCAGCGCGGCGAGATCGTCCTCGGCCCGCGCCCGCCCCAGGCGCAGCTTCACCGCGCCGAACCCCTCGTCCGCCAGCTCTCGCGCCTCGCGTTCGAGCGCCGCAAGCTCCAGCAGGCCGAGCCCTTTCGAGTTGTAGGCCGGCACCGGGCGCGGGCCGAGGA
>DATLGR010000317.1:0-4012 GCA_035540415.1 Burkholderiales bacterium
CGCCCTGGGGCGTGAGCGACGTGCCGCTGCCTGCCACGCCGGAGCGGGTGTGGCGGCTGCTGCGCGCTATTCCTTCCCGGGCGTGAAGCCGGAGTTGCGGATGATCGGTGCCCAGCGCTCGGTGTCGGCGCGGACGAACGCCTGGAATTCCGCGGCGCTCATCTCGCGAGGCTCGAGCTCGAGGCTGCGCATGCGCTCGCGCACCTCGCTCGAGCGAATCGCCTTGACGATCACCTCGTTGTAGCGGTTGACGAGCTCGGCCGGCGTGCCCACCGGGGCGAACACGCCGTACCAGCCGGAGAACGCGAGCTGCGGAAAGCCGGCCTCCTTGAAGGAGGGCACGTCGGGCAGCGTCTCGGAGCGCGTCTCCCCGGTCTGGGCCAGGAAACGGACCTTGCCGGCGCGGTGATGGGCGAGCAGCCCGCCGAGCGGCAGCACCGTGGCGGGAATGTGGCCGGCGACGAGATCCACCACCGCCGGGCCGGTGCCGCGGTAGGGCACGTGGTTCATGTTGGCGCCGCTCAGCTGCGTGAACAGCACGCCGTAGAAGTGCAGGTTCGTGCCGGCGCCGGCCGTGCCGTAGCCCACCGGCCCGGGCTGGGTCTTGGTCCAGGCGATGAAGCTTTTCACGTCGTTCGCCGGCACCGAAGGATGCACCGCGAGCGAGATGCGGTAGTCGCCGGTGTGGGCGATGGCGACGAAATCCTGCAGCGGCAGGTAGGCCGGCTTCACCACGGTCGGCGGGTAGACGCTGATGTTCGAGTCGGGCGCAAAGAGCAGCAGCGAGCCGTCGGTGGGGCCGCCCTTCAGCGAGGCGGACCCGATCGCGCCGGCGGCGCCGGTACGGTTCTCGACCACGAAGCTGCGGCCGGTGCCGTCGGTCAGCCGGCCCGCGATGACGCGCGCCATGGCGTCGAGCGAGCCGCCGGGCGGATACGGGACGATGACGCGGCCGGCCGGCTGCGCGTGCGCGAGCGTGGCGCCGGCGGCGAGCGCGGCGGCCGCGGCGAGGGTGAAGAGCCTGGGCATTTTCATGAATCCTCCTCGCGCGAATGTAGAAGGGCGCGGCGCTGCGCGCAAGGCCGGATCGCACCTGGTTTAGACTTCGCGGATGGCGCAGGTGATCGGCGGCATCGGCACTTCCCACGTTCCCACCATCGCGATGGCGTTCGACAAGGGCAAGCGCGAAGACCCGGACTGGAAGCCGCTCTTTCGCGGCTACGAGCGCATCGCCGCGTGGCTCGCGCAGAAGAAGCCCGACGTCCTGTTCTTCTGCTTCAACGACCACGCCACCACGTTCTTCTTCGACCATTACCCGACCTTCGCCCTCGGCGTGAGCGAGCGCTACGCGATCGCCGACGAAGGGCAGGGCGCGCGCCCGATCCCGCCGCTCAAGGGTCATGCGCCGCTCGCGCGGCACATCGCGCGCTCGCTCGTCGCCGACGAGTTCGACCTCTCCATCTTCCAGGAGCTGCCGCTCGACCACGGCCTGCATTCGCCGCTCACCATGATGTGGCCGGCGCAGCCCGACTGGCCCGGCGCGGTGATTCCGCTGGTGGTCAACGTGCTGCAGCACCCGCTGCCGCGGCCCGCGCGCTGCTACAAGCTCGGGCAGGCGATCCGCCGCGCCATCGAGGCCTACCCCGAGGACCTGAAGGTGGCGATGGTGGGCACCGGGGGCCTGTCGCACCAGATGATCGGCGAGCGCGCCGGCTTCAACGACGAGGCCTGGGACCGCGAGTTCCTCGATCTCATCGACCGCGACCCGGAGCGCCTGGCCGCGATGCCGGTGGAGGAGTTCATGCGCCGCGGCGGCAACGAGGGCGCCGAAGTGATCATGTGGCTCATCATGCGCGGCGCGCTCGCCCCCGGCGCGCGCAAGATCCACGACCACTACTACCTGCCCATGACCACCGCGATGGCGGTGGCGCTGTTCGAATAGCGTGGCCGAAAAAAACACGACCGAGGCCTACGTGTTCGACCTGGAGCGCAGCGCGCGCGGGCTGCGGATCAATCGCTTCCTGCACGGCTTCACCCGGGCCGAGAACCGCAGTCGCTTTCTGGAGGATCCCGAGGGCGCGATGAGCGGCCTGTCGGAGGCGGAGAAGGACATGATCCGGCGCCTGGACTGGCGAGCGCTCCAGGACTGCGGCGCGAGCTTCTTCTGCCTGGAGAAGTTCGCGCGCCTGAAGGGCGTCTCCAACCCCGAGATGGTCGCCGCCTTCCGCGGGGAGACGCTGGAAGCCTTTCTCAAGACGCGCCGCGTCCCCGGAGCCCGCTGATGCTGAAGACCCTGATGGGGGCATACCCCGTGACCGCGCAGTTCCTGACGCGCACCGACCGGTTCGCCTTCGAGCCGTTCAGCGGCAGCGTCGCCGGGCAGTTCAAGCGCACCGTGAGGAAGCACGAGTTCGAGGTTTCCGAGATGGCGATCATGACGCACCTCATCGCCAAGGCGCACGGCACGCCGTACCGGCTGCTGCCGTTCGTGGTGCTCGCGCGCTTCCAGCATCCCTTCCTCGTCCATAACGCCGAGCGCACGCCGGCCCTGCGCCCCGGGGATCTCGCCGGCAAGCGCGTGGGGGTGCGCTCCTACTCGGTGACCACCGGCGCCTGGATCCGCCATATCCTCGCCGAGGACCACGGCGTCGATCCCGCGCGCATCCGCTGGATCACCTTCGAGGAAGCGCACGTGGCCGAGTTTCGCGATCCGCCCACCGTCGAGCGCGCCGCGCCGGGCAAGGAGATCGCGGCCATGCTGCTCGCGGGCGAGCTCGACGCCGCCATTCTCGGCGCGATCCCGAAGGAGCCGCAGCTGCGTCCGCTGATTCCGGATCCCGAGGCGGCCGGGCGACGCTGGGCCGAAAAGCACGGCGCCATCCAGCTCAACCACCTGGTCGCGGTGAAGGACACGGTGTCGCCCGCGCAGGCCGACGAGGTGTACCGCCTGCTCCTCGAGAGCAAGGCGGCGGCCGGCGATCCGCCCCTGCTGCCGCACGGCGTCGAGGCCAACCGGCGCAACCTCGAGGTGGCCATCGACTGCGCGCTGCGCCAGAATCTCATTCCCCGCCGCTACTCCGTAGAGGAGCTTTTCCGATGAAACGCCTGCTCGTGCTCGCCCTTGCGCTTGTGCCGCTCGCCGCCGCGGCGCAGGCCTTCCCGCAGAAGCCGGTGCGCATCGTGGTGCCGTTCGGCCCCGGCGGCGTCGCCGACATCACCGCGCGCCTCGTGGCGCCGAAGATGCAGGAGGCGCTCGGCCAGCCGGTGCTGGTCGAGAACCGCCCGAGCGCGGGCGGCATCGTCGCCGCGCAGGAAGTGCTGCGCTCGCCGCCCGACGGCCACACGCTCTATCTCATCAACAACGGCACCGCGGTGAGCGAGGCGCTCTTCAAGCAGCTGCCCTACAACCCGGCGAAGGACTTTGCGCCGATCTCGACCATCGGGTTCTTCCCGCTGGTGATCCTCACCGGCGCGGAGTCGCCCTACAAGAGCCTCGGCGACGTGATCGCCGCGGCCAAAAAGAGCCCGGGCAAGCTGAACGTCGCCACCATCGGCGTCGGCAGCACGCAGAACCTCGCCGCGCAGCTCTTCAAGTCGACCGCCGGGGTCGACTTCCAGGTGATTCCCTACAAGGCGACCGGCGACGTGGTCACTGCGGCCATGAACCGCGACGCCGACGTGATCTTCGAGATCCTCGCGCCGATGACCTCCCACATCCGCGCCGGCAAGCTGCGCCCGCTCGCCATCACCACCGCCAAGCGCTTCGCCACGCTGCCCGAGATCCCCACCGCCATCGAGAGCGGCGTTCCCGGCTACGACGTCGCCTCCTGGAACGGGCTCGCGGCGCATGCCAAGGCGCCGCCGGAGGTGCAGAAGCGCTTCGCCGAGCTCGGCGTCGAGCCGCGCGCGAGCTCCCCCGAGGAGCTGCGCAAGTTCTACGCCGCCGAGGCGAGCCGCTGGGCCAAGGTCGTCGAGGCCGCCGGGATCCCCAAGCAGTAGCGCGCGCCGCTTC
>DATLGR010000318.1:0-5572 GCA_035540415.1 Burkholderiales bacterium
ATGACCAGCGGCTTGCCGAGCGTCTCGGAGGCTTCGGCGCTGACCAGCCGTGTCACGACGTCCACCGTGCCGCCGGGCGGAAAAGGCATGATCACCCGGATGGGCTTGTCCGGGTAGGCGGCGGCGTGCTGCGTCAAGCAGGCAAGCGCCAGCGCGGCGAAGCCTGAAAGCGTCGTCTTCATCGAAAGGTTCCTCCCCGAAAGGCGGTCAGAGTAGCGCGGTCCGGTGCTGCCGTGGCGAAACGCTCAGCGCCCCGACTGCAGGATCCGCGAGACCTCGTAGGCCGCGCGCTCGAGCTCGGCGCGCGAGTTGAGGAAGTCGGGGCACAGCCGCAGATGATCGCCGCGCGCGTCACTTTGCACGCCTTGCGCCTCGAGCGCCTCGACGAGCGCCTGCGCGCGCGGATGATGCAGCGTGACGAAGGCGCCGTGGCGCTCGTCCTCGCCGCGCACGGGCAGCAGCTCCTTCAGGAATCGCTTCTGGGCGAGGTTGTAGGCGCGAAGGCGCTCGACTCCCAGCTCGAGCGTGATCTCCAGGCCGGCGAGCGCCTGGAACGGCGCGAGCACCGGCGGGGTCGATTCGAGCCAGGCGTCGCCGCCGGGGGCGAACCGGGGCGGATCGGGCCGCGCGTAGGCGAACACGTCCTCCTTGGCGAACCAGCCGGTGTCGAGGGTAATGGCGCCGTGGTGGCGCGGGTGCACATAGAGCCAGCACGCGCCCGGACCGCCGCGCAGGTACTTGTAGGAGCCGCCCACGGCGAAGTCGGCATCGAGCGTGGCGAGATCGAGCGGCAGCGCGCCGGCATGGTGGTAGACGTCCAGGAGCACCTTGGCGCCGGCGGCGTGCGCCTCGCGGATCATCCGCTGGAGCTCCGGAAACAGCCGGCCGTCGCGGAAGGCGACGGTGGAGGCGACCACCAGGTCGCAAGGCTCCACGCGCAAGGCCTCGAAGGGCAGCATCTTCAGCGCGATGCGCCCGCGCTCGCGGTAGACGCGCAGGATGAAGTCGAGCGAGTCGAACTCGGCATCGGTGGCGAGCACGCGCGGCCTGCCCGGCAGCGCGTTCAGCACCGCGCGCAGGCCCTGGCCCGCGCTCGTCTTGGGCACGATGCAGTCCGCGCCCGGCGCGTTCACCAGCCTCGCGGTCAGGGCGCGGAAGCGCTCGCGACCCGCGAGCCAGACCTCCCAGGCGCCGCCCAGGTCGCGGTACCAGGCGTCCATCGCCGCGCGCACGTCCTCGGCCATGCGGTCGGGCGGGCGCCCGAGCGAGTGGTTGGCGAGATAGATGCCGTCGCGCGCGAGCACGCGCGAGAAGCGCGGCCAGACATGGCCGCGCAGCCAGTCCTCATCCAATCTCGGTGCGGACATCGATGAGCTCGGGAAAAAGCGACACCTCCAGCGTGCGGCGCAGGAACGAGACGCCGGCGGTGCCGCCGGTGCCCTTCTTGAAGCCGATGATGCGCTCGACCGTCTTCACGTGGCGAAAGCGCCACAGGACGAAGTTCTCTTCCACGTCCACCAGCTTCTCGCACATGTCGTACTCGGCCCAGTAACGCTCGGTGTTCTCGTACACCTGCTTGAGCACCGCGGTGACGCCCGGGTGGCGCTCGTAGGGCCGCGACCAGTCGCGCTCGACCCGCTCGGGCGGCACCGGCATGCCGCGTCGCGCGAGGTAGCGCAGGAACTCGTCGTACAGGCTCGGCGACTCCAGCAGCTTTTTCAGGGTCTCGTAGACCGGCGGGTCGTGGCGCTGCAGCTCGACGAGCGGCGCCTTCTTGTTGCCCAGCAGAAACTCGATGGCGCGGAACTGGTGCGACTGCAGCCCGGAGGCCGGGCCGAGCACGCTGCGGAACTCCACGTACTCGGCCGGCGTCAGCGTCTCGAGCACCGCCCACTGCTCGAAGAGCTGGCGCTGGATCTGCTTCACGCGCGCCAGGATCTTGAAGCAGGGCGCTAGGCGGTCCGCCCTTACGTGCCCGATGGCCGCGCTCAGCTCGTGGATCATCAGCTTCATCCACAGCTCGGAAGTCTGGTGCTGGATGATGAAGAGCATCTCGTCGTGGTGCGACGAGCGGGGCTTCTGGGCGGCCAGCAGCTCTTCGAGGCGCAGGTAGCCGCCGTAGGAAGTGTCCGCCGCGAGCTCGGTGATGTAGCCGGGGTCGTCCTTCGCCATGGGCTGACTATAATCCATCGCTTCCTCGGGGAGATGACATGCTCAGGCTGTGCGGTTTCCACATCAGCAACTACCACAACAAGGTGCGCCTCGCGCTGCTCGAGAAGGGCATTGCCTTCGAGGAGGATGCGCCCGCGCGTCCTTCGCAGGCGCCCGAGTTCCTGGCGCGCACGCCCATGGGCAAGGTGCCGTTCCTGGAGCTCGACGACGGCCGGCGCCTGTCCGAATCCCAGGTGATCTGCGAGTACCTCGAGGACGCCTATCCGCAGAAGCCGCTGCTGCCGAAGGAAGCCTTCGCGCGCGCCAAGGTGCGCGAGCTCATCGTCGTCATGGAGCTGCACATGGAGCTGCCGGCGCGACGCCTCTATCCACAGGCGTTCTTCAAGCGGTCGGTCTCCGAAGAGGTGCGCGAGGCGGTGCGCAAGGACCTGGAGAAGGGCGCGCGTGCCTTCAAGGCGCTGGCGAAGTTCGAGCCCTACCTCGGCGGCGCGGAGCTCACGCTGGCCGATTGCGCGGCGTTCGTGCACCTGCCGCTCGTGGCGCTCGCCTCGAAGCTGGTGCTGGGGCGCGATGTGCTGGAAGACGTCGCGCCGCTCAAGCGCTATCTCGGGATGCTCGGCGAGCGCTCCGCCTTCGGGCGGGTGAACGACGAGCGCAAGGCCGCCGCCGCGGCGCTCAACTAGGCAGGAGACCCCATGGACGCGATCAGGCAGTCATCCCCGTTCGACGCGAGAAAGGCGACGCTCTCCTTGCTCGACGAGTTCAAGCAGTTCGCCCTCAAGGGGAACGTCATCGACCTCGCGGTGGCGGTGATCATCGGCGCGGCGTTCGCCAAGATCATCGACTCGCTGGTGAAGCACATCATCATGCCCTTCATCGGCGTGGTCCTGCCCGGCGACCAGGGCTATCTCGCCTGGAAGTGGGTGATCAACGGCATCGAGGTGCCGTACGGGCTGTTCCTCGGCGAGGTGGTCAACTTCCTCATCGTCGCCGCGGCGCTCTTCGTCTTCATCGTCAAGTTCCTCGGCTTCGTCATGCGGGCGAGGAAAGAGCAGGCGGCCGCCGCGCCCCCGCCGGGTCCGACGCGCGACCAGGAGCTGCTCGCGGAAATCCGCGACCTGCTCAAGCAGCGGACGGCGTAGCCGCCGGGTGGGCGCCGCGCAGGATTACCTTCGGTTCCTGGTCACCCTCACCGCGGTCCTCGACCCGTTCCTCGCGGTGCCGATCTTCCTCGGCGCCACCGCGGATCGCAGCCCGGCGGCGCGACGGCAGCTCGCCAACGTCGTCACCCTCACCGTTTTCCTCGTGCTCGCAGCCGCGGCGCTGTTCGGCGAGGCGCTGCTGCGCCTGCTCGGCGCGAGCCTGTCCGCCTTCCAGGTGGGAGGCGCGCTGGTGCTGCTCCTGATGGCGCTCTCCATGCTCAATGCGCAGGCGGGCGGCATGCGCCAGTCGCGCGCCGAGGCCGAGGAGCTGCAGTCGGGCGCGCTCTCGGGCGTCGTGCCGCTCGCGGTTCCGCTCCTCGCCGGCCCCGGCGCCATCGGCACGACCATCATCGCGGCGCAGGCCGGCGGGTTCGTCCACACCACGCTGCTGATCGCCTGCATCGCCCTGGTGTGCGGCCTGCTGTGGTGGATCCTGCGCATCGCCGAGGTGGTGGGCAGCCGCCTCGGCATCACCGGCCTCAACATCGCCACGCGCCTTCTCGGCCTGCTCCTCGCCGCGATCGCGGTCGAGATGATGGCCGACGGCCTGAAGGCGCTGTTCCCCGGCCTCGCGGCCTGAGCGGTGCGCGGCGCAGCGCCGGGCCGCGCGCGGGCGGTGAAGTCGGGAGGTAGAGGCGCGCCGTAGCGGCACTCACAGCGCCGCGGTCAGGTCAAAAGCCATCTGCCGCTCGGCGAGGGCAAGGTCTATTGCGAGTTCGAGTCGCCGCTGGGCGGCATGCAGGCCGCGCTGTCAATGAAGACCAGGCCCTGAGCGCCTCAGCGGAACCGCAGGTTGTCCTTCGACAGCTGGGAGATCGAGGCACACCCCATCAAGCGCATGTCGCGCTCGAGCTCCGCGCGCATCAGGCCCAGCGCGCGTTCGACGCCGGCGCGCCCGCCGACGGCCAGGGGAAACAGGTAGTAGCGCCCGACGCCGACCGCCTTGGCGCCCATCGAAAGCGCCTTCAGCACGTGCGTTCCGCGCTGCACGCCGCCGTCCATCAGCACGTCGATGCGATCGCCGACCGCATCGAGCACTTCGGCCAGCTGGTCGAACGGCGCGCGCGAGCCGTCGAGCTGCCGGCCGCCGTGGTTCGACAGGATCACGCCGGTGCAGCCGATCTCGGCCGCGCGCTTGGCATCGGCTGCCGACATGACGCCTTTCAGGCAGAACTGCCCGCCCCAGAAGTCCACCATCGCCGCCACGTCGTCCCAGGCGAGCGCGGGATCGAGCATCTCGCTGAAGTAGCGCTGGATCGACAGCGTGCCGCCGCCCATGTCGACGTGCTCATCGAGCTGCGGCAGGCGGAAGCGCTCGTGCACCAGATAGTTGAGGGCCCAGCCCGGCTTCAATGCGAATTGCAGCGCGCCGGCGACGGTCAGCCGGAATGGAATCGAAAAGCCGGTGCGCTTGTCGCGCTCGCGATTGCCGCCCGTGGTGCTGTCGACCGTCAGCATCATCACCTCCACGCCGGCCGCCTTGGCGCGCTCCAGCATGGCGCGGTTCAGCCCGCGGTCCTTGTGGAAGTAGAACTGATAGCACTGCGGCGTCGAGTGCCGGCGGCGCAGCTCTTCGAGCCCGACGGTGCCGAGCGACGACACGCCGAAGAGCGTGCCGAACGCCGCGGCCGCCGCCGCCACCGCGCGCTCGCCCTCGTGGTGGAACAGCCGCTGCAGCGCGGTCGGCGAGCAGTAGACCGGCATGGCGAGCTTCTGGCCCAGTACGCTGACGGTCAGGTCGACGCTCTGCACGCCGCGCAGCACCTTCGGCACCAGATCGCAGGTATCGAAGCTCGCGGTGTTGCGGCGACAGGTCACCTCGTCATCCGCCGCGCCGTCGATGTAATCGAAGATCGGTCCCGGCAACCGGCGCCGCGCCAGCGCGCGGAAGTCGTGGTAGTTGTGGCAGTCGCTCAGGCACATGGCTCAGCGAAGGCGCAGCGGATCGCGCGGCGCGCGGGCGTCCAGCACGTCTTCCATCCGCGCACGCACCGCGCCGAGGATCGCCGGATGCGTGAGGATGTAGAAGCGGTTCTCCTTCACCGCCGTCAACACGGCGCGCGCCACCTCGTCGGCCGAGAGTTTTCCGGCCGCCACCGCGTGGCGCAGCCGCGCTTCCTGCGCCAGGCGCGCGGGTGACTTGGAGGCCGCCGGCGGCGGGGCGGCGTCGGCGATGCGCGTGGGGACGTAGGCGGGGC
>DATLGR010000319.1:0-2806 GCA_035540415.1 Burkholderiales bacterium
GGCTGACCACCGCGGCGGGCCGCGCGATCGCCAGCAGCATCGCCGCGAGCGCGAGCAGGAA
This sequence comes from Burkholderiales bacterium, assembly GCA_035540415.1. Lineage (GTDB taxonomy): Bacteria > Pseudomonadota > Gammaproteobacteria > Burkholderiales > SG8-39 > SCGC-AG-212-J23. The sequence continues at coordinate 62 of DATLGR010000319.1, forward strand.
CAGGATCGGCGGCACGTGGCGGCGCAGGCGCGGCCCGGTGCCGGCCGCCTCGCGCGCGAGCGCGAGGGCCGCATAGCGCAGCGCCGCCTTGCGCCGGCGCCGCAGGATCAGGACGTACGCGGCCACGAGGACCGGCAGGGCGGCGAGCAGCCAGAGCGCTTCAGGCCAGAGAAAGGTCATGGCGGGCGCGCCGCCTCGGCGCGGCCGCGCCGGCGGAGAGCTGGGTACGGCGCTTGCGCAGCTCGGCGAAGCGCAGGATGGCTTCGGCGAGGTCGTCGTCCGTGGCGAGCTCGAGCGCGTCCACGCCGGCGTCGCGGAACGCGCTGCGCAGCTCGGTCTCGCGGCGCTCCGCGAGCTCGGCGAAGCGGCGCCGGAAGCCGCGGTCGTGCGTGTCGATGAACAGCTGCTCGCCGGTTTCCGCATCCTGCATCACGAACAGCCCCAGGTCCGGAAGCTCCATCTCGAGCGGGTCGTAGAGCCGCACGGCGAGCACCTCGTGGCGGCGCGCGAGCAGGGCCAGGGGCTTGGCCCAGCCCGGCGCGCTGATGAAATCGGACACCACGAACACCAGGGAGCGGCGCTTGACGAGCTGGAAGGCGCTCTGCAGCAGCTCATCGAGGCGGGTGCCTGCCGAGCGCGCGAGCGGCGGCCGCGCGCGCATGGCGTTCAGCAGGTGCAGCACGTGGCGCCGGCCGCTGCGCGCCGGGATCACCGTGTCCACCCGGTCGCCGTAGAGCAGCGCGCCCACGCGGTTGCCGTGCCGCGTCAGGACGCGCGCCAGCACCGCGACGAAGTCTGCCGCCACGGAGCGCTTGCGCACCTCGCCGGAGCCGAAGTCCACCGACGGGCTGAGGTCGAGCAGGAACCAGGCGTTGATGTCGCGGTCCTCGTAGTACTCGCGCACGTACGGGGTCTGCAGCCGCGCCGTGACGTTCCAGTCGATGTGGCGCACGTCGTCGTGGTACTGGTATTCGCGCAGGTCGGCGAGGTCCAGGCCGAAGCCGCGCAGCAGCGTGCGATAGTCGCCCTGCAGGACGCCGTCGAGTCGACGCAGGACCGTCCACTCGAGCTTGGCGAGCTGCCGCTCAAGCTCCCGCGGCGGCGCGGACATGTTCCAGGGGCTTCTGCGGCACCGGGATCTGCTGCATGACGCGCTGGACGATCTGGTCGGCCGAGAGCGCGTCGGACAGCGCCTCGTAGGAGAGCACCAGGCGGTGGCGCAGGACGTCCGGCGCGAGGTCGGTGAGGTCCTCCGGCAGCACGTAGGCGCGCCCGCGCAGGTGGGCGAGGGCGCGCGCGGCCTCGACGAGGTGGATGGAGGCGCGCGGGCTCGCCCCGAAGCTGATGTAGCGGGCGAGGTCCTTGATGCCGTACTGGTCGGGGTCGCGTGTGGCCGAGGCGAGCCGCACCGCGTACTGGATGAGCGAGGGATCGACATAGGCGCTGCGGCATTCGCGCTGCAGCGCCGTGAGCTGCTCGGTGCTCGCCACCTCCGAGACCTCGAGCGCCGCTCCGGTCACGCGCTCGACGATGACGAATTCTTCCTCCTCGGTGGGATAGCCCACCAGCACCTTCATCATGAAGCGGTCCACCTGCGCCTCCGGCAGCGGATAGGTGCCTTCGGTCTCAATTGGATTCTGCGTCGCCATGACGACGAAGGGCGCGGGCACGCGGTGCGTTTCGCCGGCGATGGTGACCTGGCGCTCCTGCATCACTTCGAGCAGCGCGCTCTGCACCTTGGCCGGCGCGCGGTTGATCTCGTCGGCCAGCAGCAGGTTGCAGAACACCGGCCCAAGCGACGTGGAGAACTCCCCCGTCTTCTGGCTGTAGATGCGGGTGCCGACGAGGTCGGCCGGCACGAGGTCGGGCGTGAACTGGATGCGCCGGAAGCTGCCGCGCACGGTGCGCGCCAGCGTCTTCACCGTCAGCGTCTTCGCGAGCCCGGGCACGCCCTCGACGAGCAGGTGGCCCTGGGCGAGCAGCGCCACGAGGACGCGCTCGAGGAAGTGGTCCTGGCCCACGACCACCTTCTTCACCTCGTAGAGCACGCGCTCCATGAGCGTGGTGACCTCCCGATTCATTGGACTGGCTCCTTTGTGGTCAGAACGGCGACATGCCCACCGCGCCCGCCGCCGATTCGATGGGCACGGCGAAGCCGATGCCGATGAACACGCGCTGCTCCGTGGGATTGAGCAATCCGGTCACGATGCCGACGACCTCGCCTTCCGCCGTGACGAGGGGGCCGCCGGAATTGCCGGGATTGGCGGCGGCATCGAACTGGATGAGATTGGTGAGCACGCGCTTGCCCTCCGGCGAGCGGTACTCGCGGCGCAGGCCCGAGATCACGCCGGCCGACGCCGAAGGCCCGATGCCGAACGGAAAGCCCACGGCCATCACGTCGTCGCCGAGCGCGAGGTCTTTGGTGGAGCGCATGGTGGCCGCCATGAGATCGTCGGGGATCGTTTTCGCCTGCAGCACGGCGAGGTCCTGCTCCGGATGCAGGCCCACCACCGAGGCCTCGGACTCCAGCCCGTCGAAGAACACGAGGCTCAGCTTGGAGGCCGCGGCCACGACGTGCAGGTTGGTCAGGATGACGCCGCTGTCGACGATTACCACGCCCGTGCCGACGCTCGCTTCCACTTCCTCGCCGTCGTTGCCCACCTGCAGCCCGCGCACGCGCACCACCGAGGGCCGGATGATCTCGAAGGCCTTCGCCATGCGCGAGGGCAAGGTGGTGTTTTCCAG
>DATLGR010000320.1:0-2310 GCA_035540415.1 Burkholderiales bacterium
GGCGAGGTGCCCGAGTCGCTGAAGAACAAGCGCCTGCTGGTGCTCGACATGGCCGGGCTGCTGGCGGGCGCCAAGTACCGCGGCGAATTCGAGGAGCGCCTGAAGGCGGTCCTCAAGGAGCTCGCGCGCGACGAGGGCAGCACCATCATCTTCATCGACGAGCTGCACACCATGGTCGGCGCCGGCAAGGCCGAGGGCGCGATCGACGCCGGCAACATGCTCAAGCCCGCGCTCGCGCGCGGCGAGTTGCACTGCATCGGCGCCACCACGCTGGACGAGTACCGCAAGCACATCGAAAAGGACGCGGCGCTCGAGCGGCGCTTCCAGAAGGTGCTGGTGGAGGAGCCGAGCGTCGAGGCCACGGTCGCCATCCTGCGCGGCCTGCAGGAGCGCTACGAGGTCCACCACGGCGTGGAGATCACCGACCCGGCGATCGTCGCCGCCGCGGAGCTCTCGCACCGCTACATCACCGACCGCTTCCTGCCGGACAAGGCGATCGACCTCATCGACGAGGCGGCCGCGCGCATCAAGATGGAGATCGACTCCAAGCCCGAGCCGCTCGACCGGCTCGAGCGGCGCCTGATCCAGCTGCGCATCGAGCGCGAGGCGGTTAAGAAGGAGAAGGACGAGGCCTCGCAGAAGCGCCATTCCCTCATCGAGGAGGAGATCGCGCGGCTCGAGCGCGAGTACTCCAACCTCGAGGAGGAATGGAAGGGCGAGAAGGCCGCCGTGCAGGGCACGCAGCACATCAAGGAGGAGCTCGAGCGGCTGCGCCAGCAGATGGAGGAGGCGCGCCGCAAGGGCGACTGGCAGAGGATGTCGGAGATCCAGTACGGGCGCATCCCGCAGCTGGAGGCCCAGATGAAGAAGGCCGAGACCTCGGAGAAGCCGGGGCGCAGGATGAAGCTGCTGCGCACGCAGGTCGGGGCCGAGGAGATCGCGGAGGTCGTGTCGCGCGCCACCGGCATCCCGGTCTCGAAGATGATGCAGGGCGAGCGCGACAAGCTGATCCGCATGGAGGAAAAGCTGCACGAGCGCGTGGTGGGCCAGGACGAGGCGGTGCGCCTCGTCTCGGACGCCATCCGCCGCTCCCGCTCGGGCCTCGCCGACCCCAACCGGCCCTACGGCTCGTTCCTGTTCCTCGGCCCCACCGGCGTGGGCAAGACCGAGCTGTGCAAGGCGCTCGCGGCGTTCCTGTTCGATTCGGAGGAGCATCTCATCCGCATCGACATGTCGGAGTACATGGAAAAGCACTCGGTGTCGCGCCTCATCGGCGCGCCCCCCGGCTATGTCGGCTACGACGAGGGCGGCCAGCTGACCGAGCAGGTGCGCCGCAAGCCCTACTCGGTGATCCTGTTCGACGAGGTCGAGAAGGCGCACCCGGACGTGTTCAACGCGCTGCTGCAGGTGCTCGACGAGGGCCGGCTCACCGACGGCCAGGGGCGCACCGTCGATTTCAAGAACACGGTGCTCGTCATGACCTCCAACCTGGGCTCGCAGATGATCCAGAGCATGGCGGGAAGCGACTACCAGGTGGTGAAGCTCGCCGTGATGGGCGAGGTGAAGACGCACTTCCGGCCCGAGTTCGTGAACCGCATCGACGAGATCGTGGTGTTCCACGCCCTGGGCGAAGAGCACATCAAGTCCATCGCGCGCATCCAGCTGAACGTGCTGAAGGGGCGCCTCGCAAAGATGGACTACGGCTTCGAGATCTCCGAGGCCGCGCTCGGCGAGCTCGCCAAGGTCGGGTTCGATCCGGTGTACGGCGCGCGGCCGCTCAAGCGGGCGATCCAGTCCGAGGTGGAGAACCCGCTCGCGAAGAGCATCCTCGAGGGGCGCTTCGCCCCCAAGGACACCATCGCCGTCGACTGGCGCGGCGGCCGGATGGCCTTCGAGCGCGCGCCGGCTAGGGCCGCCGCGTAACCGCGACGCTGCCGCCGGCGTCCTGCAGGGCGGTGAACTCCTCGCGGCTGATGCGCCCGTCGTTGTCGCGGTCGATGGCGATCCAGCTCGCCCCGATCGCCTCGGGCGAGGTGAGCTCCTCGCCGGTGAGGTAGCCGTCGCGGTTCTTGTCCAGGCGCTCGAACAGCGAGTTGCTCGCGACGGTGTCGCGCGTGAACGCCGAGCGCGGCGCGGTGGCGCCCGCGGCGGCGCTGTCGTTCGCGCCCGCCCGGGGGGTGGCCGGCTTGGATTGGGCGTACGCGGCGCCGGCGAGCGCGAGCGCGAGGAGGGCGGCGAGGGTTCTCATGGGCCGCACTGTAGGCTTCTGCGCGTGGCAAATCCGGCGCAGCGCCCTGCGCCGCTCGGCGC
>DATLGR010000321.1:0-7113 GCA_035540415.1 Burkholderiales bacterium
CCGATGAGCCTGGAGTTCGGCTGGGGCCGCGAAGTGTTCTCGTTCGCGATGGCGCTGCAGAACCTGGTGTGGGGCGCGCTCGCCGCCTTCGCCGGCAGCGTCGGCGACCGCTACGGCGCCGGGCGGGTCATCGCCGGCTGCGGCCTTGCGTACGTGCTCGGCCTCGTTGCCATGGCCTACGCAGGCACCCCGCTCGGGCTGCAGCTGGGCAGCGGCCTGCTACTCGGCCTTGCGCTTTCCGGCACGACCTTCGGCATCGTGCTGGCGGTCGTGGCGCGCGCGGCGCCGCCGGCCCGGCGCAGCACGGCCCTCGGCATTGCGACCGCCGCCGGCTCGCTCGGGCAGTTCGTGATGCTGCCGGTGACACAGTCGCTCATCCAGGCCTTCGACTGGCAGCGCGCGCTCCTCGGTCTCGCGGTGCTCGCCGCGCTCATCGTGCCGCTTGCCGCGGCCCTGCGCGGGCGTCCGGCCGCGCCCTCGGGGGCGGAGCAGTCGCTCGGCGCGGCGCTCGGCGAGGCATGGCGCGAGCGCAGCTTCCATCTGCTTTTCTGGGGCTACTTCGTGTGCGGCTTCCAGCTCCTGATGTTCACGGTGCACCTGCCGGCCTTCGTCACCGACGGCGGGCTCGCGCCGCGCCATGGCATGATCGCGCTCGCGCTCATCGGCCTGTGCAACGCGATCGGGTCGTTCGCCGCCGGCTGGCTCGGCGGCCGCTACAGCAAGAAGCACCTCCTCGCGCTCATCTACGTCGTGCGCGCGGCGCTGATCGGCTACCTGCTGCTCGCGCCGCTGACCCCGGTGACCCTGTACGTCTTCGCGGTGGGCATGGGATTTCTGTGGCTCAGCACGGTGCCGCTCACCAACGGCCTCGTCGGGCAGATCTTCGGCCTGCGCTACATGGCCACGCTCACCGGCATCGTGTTCTTCGGCCACCAGCTCGGCAGCTTCCTCGGCATCTGGCTGGCGGGCACTTTGTACGACGCCACCGGGTCCTACAATGGAGCCTTCATGATTTCCATCGGCCTCGGCGTGTGCGCGGCGCTCCTCAACCTGCCCGTGGACCAGCGCCCGCTTGCCGTGCGCCGGGCGGCGGGGGCGGGATGAGGGGGCTCGCCATCAAAGCGCGGATGAAAGGGCTCGCGCTCAGGGCGCTCGTGGTCGGGACAGTGGCCTTCGCCACCGCCGCGGCGTTTTCCGCCTACCTGAAGCCGGGCATGCTGATCGAGTTCGCGAACCTCGTGCTCTGCATGTAGGCGGGCCGTCCGGCGCATGGGCGGCGCGGCGGTGGCACGTCGATTGCACGTTATAGTTCCGGACCTCGCATGAACGCCCCTGGACTGAAGGTGTCGCGCCTGAGGGAAGGCTTGCCCTATCCGAAGGGCGCGACCTGGGACGGCAAGGGGGTGAATTTCGCGCTGTTCTCGGCGAACGCCACCAAGGTGGAGGTGTGCCTCTTCGACGCCGAGGGCCGGGCCGAGACCGAGCGCATCGAGCTGCCCGAGTACCGGGACGAGATCTGGCACGGCTACGTCGCCGACCTGCGCCCCGGGCAGGTGTACGCGTACCGGGTGCACGGGCCGTACGCGCCGGAAGAGGGCCATCGCTTCAATGCCAACAAGCTCGTGCTCGATCCCTATGCGCGCGCGCACATCGGCGAGCTCAAGTGGGATCCGGCGGTGTTCGGGTACAAGGTCGGCGACGCCGCCGCCGACCTTTCCTTCGACGAGCGCGACAGCGCGCCCTTCATGCCCAAGTGCGTCGTGGTCGACCCGAATTTCGACTGGGCGCGCGAGAAGGTGTGGCAGCCGGTCCCCTGGGACCGCACCATCGTCTACGAGACGCACGTGCGCGGCTATACCCGGCTTCATCCCCGGGTGCCCGAGCGCGAGCGGGGCACCTTCGCCGGCCTCGCCCACCAGGAGGTGATCGGCTACATCAAGTCCCTCGGCGTGACCACGGTGGAGCTGCTGCCCGTGCACACGTTCGTGAACGACAGCTTCCTGCTCGACAAGGGGCTGACCAACTACTGGGGCTACAACTCGATCGGATTCTTCGCGCCGGACCCGCGCTACGCCGCCGACCCGGCGAAGTCGCTGCAGGAATTCAAGGAGATGGTCGCGCGGCTGCATGACGCGGGTCTCGAGGTGGTCATCGACGTCGTCTACAACCACACCGCCGAGGGCAACGAGCTCGGGCCCACGCTCTCCTTCAAGGGCATCGACAACGCTTCCTACTACCGGCTGCTGCCCGACCAGCGCCGCTACTACATCAACGACACGGGCACCGGCAACACGCTCAACCTCTCGCATCCCCGCGTCATCCAGATGGTATGCGACAGCCTGCGCTACTGGGCGCAGGAGATGCACGTCGACGGATTCCGCTTCGACCTGGGCAGCATCCTCGCGCGCGAGCCGAGCGGCTTCGACACGCACAACGGCTTCATGAAGGCGGTGATGCAGGATCCGGTGCTCGCGCGCGTGAAGCTCATCGCCGAGCCCTGGGACTGCGGTCCCGGGGGCTACCAGGTGGGCGGCTTCCCGCCGGGCTGGGCCGAATGGAACGACCAGTTCCGCGACACCGTGCGCGACTACTGGCGCGGCGAGGCGCCGCCCAAGGCGCTGGCGCCCCGGCTGTGCGGCTCGCCGGACCTGTTCAACCGGCGCGGGCGCCAGCCCTGGGCAAGCGTCAACTTCGTCACCGCGCACGACGGTTTCACGCTGAACGATCTGGTTACCTACAACGACAAGCACAACGAGGCGAACGGCGAGGACAACCGCGACGGCCACTCGCACAACCGCTCGTGGAACCACGGGGTCGAGGGCCCGACCGACGACGAGGCGATCCGCGGGCTGCGCAAGCGCCAGATGAAGAACATGCTCGCGACGCTGCTGCTGTCGCAGGGCACGCCGATGCTCCTCGCCGGGGACGAGTTCGCGCGCACGCAGCGCGGCAACAACAACGCCTACTGCCAGGACAACGAGCTCTCCTGGGTGGACTGGAACCACGACGAGCGCGCCGAGCGGCTGATCGGCTTCGTGCGCAAGCTCATCGGCCTGCGCCAGCGCTATCCCATCCTGCGGCGCACGCGCTGGCTCACCGGCGAATACAGCGAGGAGCTGGAGGTGAAGGACGTCGCCTGGATCAATGCCAACGGCGAGGAGATGCGCGAGGCGCATTGGGACGACGGCCACGTGCGCTGCTTCGGCATGCTGCTCGACGGGCGCGCCCAGGAGACCGGCATCCGCCGCCGCGGCGAGCTCGCGACGCTGCTCATCATCTTCAACGCGTGGCAGGACCTGGTGCGCTTCAAGCTGCCCGCGGCGACCGGCGGCTCGGGCTGGACCCTGCGCGCCGACACCAATTTCCCGGACAGCACCGAAGAGCCGGAATTTCCCGTCGGCCATGTCTACGAGGTCACCGCGCGCTCGCTGTTGCTGTTCCAGCTGACCTAGCGGTGCGCGCCTCGTCGCTCTTCGCCGTGGTGGTGGTGGTGGCCGTGCTCTACCTCGCGGCCGACGTGCTGATTCCGCTGGCGCTCGCCATCCTCTTCGCCTTCCTGCTTGCGCCCGCGGTGCGGCGCCTGGAGCGCTGGAAGCTCGGCCGGCTGCCGGCGACCACCGTGGTGGTGCTCGCCGCGATGGGGCTCGTCGGCGCGATCGGCTGGGTGGCGAGCAACCAGGCCATTGCGCTGGCCGCCGACCTGCCGCAGTACCGCGCGAACATCGCGGCCAAGCTCGCCCTGCTGCGCGACCCCGGCGCCGGCTCGAAGCTCGCCCGGGCCGCCGAGGCGATCCGCGAGCTGGAGGCCGAGGCCGGTCCGACCGCGCCGCAGCCCCGGCCCTTGCCCGTGGTGCAGGCGCCGGCGTCGCCGTACGCCCAGCTCGCCGAGTTCGTCTCGCCGGTGGCCAAGCCCGCCGCCATGGCGCTCGCCGTGATCGTGTTCACGGTCCTGCTGCTCATCCATCGCGAGAACATGCGCGAGCGCCTGATCGGCCTGATCGGCGCGCGGCGCATCCACCTGACCACGCAGGCCATGGGAGAGGCGGGCGAGCGGGTGAGCCGGTATCTCTTCATGCTGCTGGTCATGAACGCCGCTTTCGGCATCCCGTTCGGCATCGCGCTCTATCTCATCGGCATCCCCAAGGCGCTGCTCTGGGGGCTGCTCGCGACGCTGCTGCGCTTCATCCCCTACGCCGGGGTGTGGCTCGCGCTCGCGATGCCGCTCACCCTCGCTTTCGCCATCTTCGACAGCTGGGCGCCGATGCTCTGGGTGCTGGCGGTGTTCCTGGTGCTGGAGCTGTTCATCGTGTACGCCATCGAGCCGTGGCTCTACGGCAAGAGCGCCGGCCTCACGCCGATCGCGGTCATCGCGGCGGTCATCTTCTGGACCTGGCTGTGGGGTCCGGTCGGGCTGCTGCTCGCGCTGCCGATCACGGTCTGCGTCGTGGTCGTGGGGCGCTACGTGCCGCAGCTCGGGTTCCTCAACGTGCTGCTGGGGGTGGAGCCGGTGCTCGCGCCGGAGGCGCGCTTCTACCAGCGCCTGGTGGCGCGCGACGCCGAGGAGGCCGAGGACCTGGCGCAGAAGCACGCCAACAGCGACGGGCTGATCGCGCTGCACGAGCAGGTCGTCCTCCCCGCGCTCGGCCTGGCGGAGGAGGACCGGCACGCCGGCGCCCTCGACGAGGAGCAGGCGCGCTTCCTGTTCGACACCGCCCGGCGCATCGTCGAGTCGGTCGAGGAGCGCCGGCAGCCTCCGCCGCCGCTGCCCCCCCAGGCCCCCGCGGTATGCCTCCTCGGCGCGCACGATGAGGCCGACCATGTCGGCGCCCTGGTGCTCGCGCGCGTCCTGCCGGCGGTGCAGCTGGGCGCGTTCGTCGCGCCGTCGCCGGTGCTCGTCTCGGAGGCGCTCGACTACGTCGCGCAGCACGGCTGCAAGGTGCTGTGCATCTCGGCCGTGCCGCCGCAGGCGGTCACGCACGCCGCCTACCTCTGCAAGCGGCTGAAGCGGCGCTTCCCGGGAGCGCGCGTCCTGGTCGCATTGTGGACAGCCGAGAACAGCGAAAATGCCAAGGCGCGCCTGCGCGAGGCCGGCGCCGACGAGGTGGCCTGCCGCCTGTCGGAGGCGCTCGAGCAGCTGCGCCAGATGGCGGTGCCGGTCGTGCTCGCGCTGCAAAACGAGAAAGGCGGCGAGCCCCAGCGGTCCGGCACGCGCGCACAATAGCGCGCGGAGGACCAACCATGGACAGCTATCTGGGCAGCCGGGCCCCGCGGCGCCTGTTCGCCGCGGCCGGAACCGGCCTTGGGCTCGCCAACGGCGTATTCACGGGCATCGAGGTCGACGTCGCGCCGCCGCTGCAGGCACCGCCGCCCGCGGTGGACCGCCTGGCCGTCACCGTCGTCACCGACTCCTACCACCACAATTTCGAGCCCTCGGGGCGATTCGGCACCGTCGCGGTCGAGCGCTTCCAGCTGCCGCCGACCAGCGACCCGCCGCGTCGTGTGCTGCAGAACGAGTGGGGGCTCTCGCTGCACGTCGAGTCCGTGCTCGGCGACGAAGCGCGCCGCGTGCTGGTGGACTTCGGCTATACGCACGAGACGCTCGCCAACAACCTGGAGCTGATCGGCATCGACGTGGCCAGGCTCGACGCGCTGGTGCTGAGCCATGGCCACTACGACCACTTCGGCGGCATGGCGGGCTTCCTGGTAGCGCATCGGCGCAAGCTCAAGCCCGCGCTGCCGCTCTATCTGGGCGGCGAGGAGTGCTTCTGCGCGCGCGAGACCGGCTCGCCGGAGGCGCCGCGCAATTTCGGGGTGCTCGATCGGCGGCGCATTGCCGAGGCCAACCTGCGCGTGCTGTTCGCCGACCGCCCGGCGCTGCTCGCCGGTCACGGCTTCACCAGCGGCTGGATCCCGAAGGTGTCGTTCGAAACCCCCGCACAGCCGTCGCGCATGCGGGTCGGGCTGGACGCCGACGGCCTGGGCTGCGCCGCGGCCCGGCTGCCGCTCGAGAAGCGCAGCGCCACGCTGCTGGTGGACGACTTCCAGCACGAGATCGCCTCCTGCTACCACGTGAAGGATCGCGGCCTCGTGGTCATGACCTCGTGCGGCCATCGCGGCGTGGTCAATACGGTGATGGCGGCGAAGGCGGTGTCGGGGATCACCAGAGTGCACGCCATCATCGGCGGCTTTCATATCATGCCCATGCCGGCCGACTACGCGCAGCGCACGGCGCAGGCGCTGGCTGAGCTCGAGCCCGACTTCCTCATTCCCATGCACTGCAGCGGCGAGACCTTCATCGAGGCCGCGAAGGCGGCGCTGCCCGGCAAGGTGCTGCGCAACTCGACGGGAACGCGCTTCGTGTTCGGCGCGTGAACCGCTGGGCGATCCTCGCCGTGCTGATCTTCGCCCGCACGGCGATGGGATTCCAGTTCCAGTCGGTGGCGGCGGTGTCGCCGCTGCTCGTAGCCGAGCTCGCGATCGACTTCGCCATGCTGGGCGCGCTCATCGGTGTCTGGATGCTGCCCGGGGTGGCGGTGGCCATCCCGGGCGGGCTCCTGGGCCGGCGCTTCGGCGACAAGCGGGTGGTGCTCGCCGGGCTTGCGCTGATGGCGCTCGGCAGCTTCATGGTCGCGGCCGCCGAGACCTATGCGGTCGCCATGGCGGGGCGGGTGGTGAGCGGCGCCGGCGCCGTCATGCTGAACGTGCTGCAGGTGAAGATGGTCGCCGACTGGTTCCACGGGCGCGAGCTCGCCACGGCCATGTCGTTTCTCGTGGTCAGCTGGCCCATCGGCATCGGGCTCGCCCTCGCCGGGCTCGGGCCGCTCGCCGCCGCGAGCTCCTGGTCCTTTGCGATCCAGCTCACGGCCTGGGTGTGCGTCGGCGCGCTCGCGGCGGTGGCCGCGGCGTATCGCGCGCCGCCTGGCGGCTCCGCTTCGGTCGCCGCGGCGTCGCGGCTCGCGGGGCGCGACCTTGCGGCGGCGCTGGTGTCCGGCTCGATGTGGACGTTCTACAACGCCGGGTACATCATCGTGCTCAGCTTCGCGCCCGTGCTGCTGGCGGCGCAGGGGGCGAGCGTGGCGAGCGCGACCATCGTGTCGAGCTTCGCCACCTGGG
>DATLGR010000322.1:0-2828 GCA_035540415.1 Burkholderiales bacterium
CGCATCGTCACCGTGCGCGGCCTGGGCTACAGCCTCGAGAAACCCGCCGCTTGATATAATCCGCGCCTTCCTCACGCGGCGGTTCCGCCGCGTGCCGGCAGGCCAAGTAGCTCAGTTGGTAGAGCAGAGGACTGAAAATCCTTGTGTCGGTGGTTCGATTCCGCCCTTGGCCACCAAATCCCTCGAGGCTAGTCCATTCGGCATCATCGGGCCCGGTCCGGGAGACGTAAGGCGTTCACGGGCGCGGCCCTACCATCGGGCGCTTGAACCGCTCGGGAGGGTCTGCATGAACCAAGTACTCACCGCCCGGCTGGAGGGGTCGCTGCGCACGGGACTGCGGCGCGCGAAGACCTATCTCAAGTCGAAGCGCGTCGTGCGCAACCTGCTGTCCGACATCGACAATCAGGACGAATTCGGCCATCTCTACGAGCACGAGAGAATGCTCGCGGACGCGCGCCGGGTGGACACCTACCGCGAAGGCATTGCGCGCAACATCCGGCCGGGCGACGTGGTCCTGGACCTCGGCACGGGCACCGGCATCCTCGCGTTTCTCGCGGCGCGGCATGGCGCCGCGCGGGTTTACGCCATCGACCATTCGCCGTTCATCGGCGTCGCCGAGCGGGTCGCGCGCCACAACCGCATCGATAACGTCGTGTTCGTGCGCATGAACAGCCGGGCGTACACGCCCCCCGAGCCGGTGGACGTGGTGCTGCACGAGCAGATCGGCGACGAGCTCTTCGACGAGAACATGGTCGAGAACCTGCTCGACCTGCGGCGCCGCGGCGTGCTCAGGCCCGGCGGGCGCATCCTGCCGGCGCGCTTCGAGCTCTTCATCGAACCCGTCACGGTGAAGCCCGCCTACCGCGTGCCTTATGTGTGGGAGCGGCAGATCCACGGCATCGACTTCAGCTTTCTCCGCTCGAGCGGCGAGCTTGCGCGCTACATGCTGCCCGAGCACCACCTGCCCTACCTGCGCTCCGGCGGCCTCGAGCACTTCCTCGCCGAGCCCGAGCCGCTGCTGAGCGTGGACCTTGACAGGATCGGCTCCGGCGACGAAATCCAGCGCCAGTTCGAGATGGCCCGCGTGGTGCAGCGCCCCGGCGTGCTCGACGGCTTCTGCATGTACTTCCGGGCGCACTTCGACGATACGGTGTGCTTTGACACGTCGCCCGCGCTGCCGCCGACGAGCTGGGGCAATCGCCTGTTCCGGGTCGAGCAGCGCCGCTGCGCCGCCGGCGAGGTGCTGCGCTACAGCGTCGCCATCAAGGACCTCGTCTATGCCCACACGTGGGAGGTGCGGCTGGAGGCGCGGTAGTCGCCGCCCGCGGCAAGCTCGCCGCGCAGGACGTCGAACAGCAGCCGGTCGCAGACGGCGCCGTCGACGACGTGGCACTGGCGGCGCCGGCCGATGAGGCGGAAGTGGCACTTCTCGAGCACGCGGATCGACGGGCGGTTGGTGGCCACGGCCCAGGCCTGCACGGAGCGCAGCCCGAGCTCGTCGAAGGCATGGCGCAGGAGCGCCTGCGCGGCGAGCGTGGTGCAGCCGCGTCCGGCCTCACGCTTGTCGCCGAGGACGTACCAGAGCGTCGCGCTGCCGAAGGCGCGGTCGATGTCCGAGAGCGCCACGATGCCGATCGGCGGGCCGCCGGCAGCGGCGTAGACGCGCAGCGCATGCAGGCTGTGCTGCGCCATCAGCCGCAGCGCGAGCTCGCCGGGCGAGCGCACGCCGCGCCCGAAGTCGAGCCACTTCGCGTTCTCCTCGGCGGCGAGCCAGGCCGCCGCGGCGCCGGCGGCGGCCGCATCGAGCGGTCGAAGTTCAACGGTCATGTCGGTCCCTCCTTCGCGCAGACCGTACCGCGTCGGCGCGGCGCGCGCTGTCGCAGGGCCCGGTTTCGGGCGTGGCAGCGGCGCCAAGCGTTGTCGGCGGGCCGGCGACCGCCGATCGGACCACGCCGCCGCGATCGTCAGGCGGCGCGCGGCGCGGCCCGCTGTAAGACTTCCAGCACCGCGCGCGCGGCGCGATGTTGAACAGTCCTGAAAACGCGCGTCCGGAAAATGAGCGGGCGAGCGCTATTGACCATGCGGCATGCGTTGAGGTGAACTAGGATGGATCGCATGCTCGAGCCCAAGCGCAAGGAATCGGTCTATACCCGCAGCCTCGCCCGCGCGATCGAGATCGCCGGCGGCGTCGAGCCGCTCGCGGATTTCCTGGGCTGCAGCGCCGGCGACGTCCGACGCTGGACCTCGGGCGAATCGCACGCTCCCATGCCGATCTTCCTTGCCATGGTCGACATCCTGGCCGCCAACGCCCTCACGCCGGTGGCGCTGGAGAACCTGCCGGCCGCCCGGGCGCGCCTGAGCCGCGGGCGGCCCGCTTCCGGCCGTCCGGATTAGCCTTTGTTTCGCCGCGGCGCACAACGCGGGATAGAAACGCAATCTTGCTGTCTATAGCTGGATCTCTTTTCAACGGAGGAGGAATCATGCTTCAGCTACGATCCGCCGTCGCGGCGCTGGCGCTCGCCGCAATGGCTTTTGCCGGCCCCGGACTTGCGCAGGGCCTGCGCCTCGGCGTGGTGACGTCCATGACCGGCGGCCTGCAGGAGTTCGGCCCCACCACGCTCAACGGCATCAACGTGGCGGTCGAGGAGGTGAACGCGGCGGGCGGCGTGCTCGGCGGCAAGCTCGACATCGTGGTCGGCGACGACCAGACCACCCCGCACGTGGGCGTCGCGACGGCGAAGAAGCTGATCGAAGTGGACCGGGTGAGCGGCATCATCGGCTCGCTGTCGAGCGGCGTCACCATTCCCATCGCGCAGAGCGTCACCAGC
>DATLGR010000323.1:0-2285 GCA_035540415.1 Burkholderiales bacterium
CATCCTGTCGCTCTACGGCCACGAGGTGCGCGTCGCCTACGAC
The DNA here is from genome assembly GCA_035540415.1 of Burkholderiales bacterium. Lineage (GTDB taxonomy): Bacteria > Pseudomonadota > Gammaproteobacteria > Burkholderiales > SG8-39 > SCGC-AG-212-J23. The sequence continues at coordinate 44 of DATLGR010000323.1, forward strand.
GGGTCGGCGGCAATGGCGCTCGGCGAAGCCTTCCGCCCGCGCGTGGCGGTGCTCGACATCGGCATGCCCGGGGCCAACGGCTACGAGGTCGCGCGGCACCTGCGTGAACGCTGCGGCGGCGTGAAGCTGATCGCCCTCACCGGCTGGGGCCAGGAAGCCGACCGCCGGCGTGCCTTCGAAGCAGGCTTCGACTACCATCTCGTGAAGCCCGTGGACCCGGGCGCGCTCAACGACCTGCTGGGCGAAGCCGCAGCGAAGTAACAAGAAAGGACGCACCACGATGAAGAAGAGGCCCCTCGTCGTGGCGGTGCTCGTTGCCTGCGCCACGAGCTCGCCCGCCGCTACGCTCCCGGCCTCCCGGCTGGTCGATCTTTCCCTGGAGGAGCTCTCGGCCATCACCGTGACGAGCGTCTCGGGGCGCGCCGAGCCGCTCTCGCGCGCCGCCGACTCCATCTACGTCATCAGCGGCGAGGACATCCGCCGCTCGGGCTACACCACGCTGCCGGAAGCATTGCGCCTCGCGCCCAACCTGCACGTGGCGCGCGTGAACGCCGCGGAGTACGCCATCAGTGCGCGCGGCTTCAACACCACCACCGCCAACAAGCTGCTGGTCCTGATCGACGGGCGCACGGTGTACACGCCGCTGTATTCGGGCACCTTCTGGGATGCGCAGGACGTCCTGCTCGAGGACGTCGAGCGCATCGAGGTGATCAGCGGGCCGGGCGGCACGCTGTGGGGCTCGAACGCGGTGAACGGCGTGATCAACGTCATCACGCGCCGCGCCGGCGAAACCCGCGGGCCGCTCGCCGCGGTGCGCGCCGGCAACCGGGAGCACGGCGGCGCCGTGCGCTATGGCGGCGCCGCGGGCGGGGCCGACTACCGCGTCTACGCCAAGACGCTGCAGCGGCGCGCCAACGACCTCACGCAGGCGGGGTTCCGCGCCGACTGGGGCGGGCTCGCCGACGGCTTCACGCTGCAGGGCGACGCCTACGGCGGGGACCTTGCGCAGGCGCGCAGCCGCTCGGGCTTCAACCTGCTCGGGCGCTGGACGCGGCCGCTGGAGGGCGGCGCGAGCCTGCGCGTGCAGGGCTACTTCGATCACACCACGCGAGACTATCCCGGCGTCTTCGCGGAGCGGCTCGATACCTACGATCTCGATGCGCTGCACGCGCTCGCGCCGCTCGGCCGCCACCGGCTGCTGTGGGGCTTCGGCGTGCGCCATCACCGCGATCGCGTCGAGAACTCCCCCGGGCTTGCCTTCCTTCCGCCCGACAAGGACTTCACGCGCAGCAATGTCTTCGTGCAGGACGAGATCGTGCTCGGCCCGGACCTGGACCTGACGCTCGGGTGGCGGCTCGACCGCAACGCGTTCACCGGCCTCGAGCACCTGCCGAGCGCGCGGCTCGCGTGGCGGCCGGCGGCCGGGCAGCTCGTGTGGACTGCCCTCTCGCGCGCGGTGCGCGCCCCGAGCCGCATCGACCGCGAGTTCTACGTTCCCGCCACGCCGCCCTTCAGCGTGCTCGCGGGCGGCCCGGAGTTCCGCTCGGAGGTCTCGCGCGTATTCGAGCTCGGCTATCGGGCGCAGCCGCGGCCGCGCCTGTCGTATTCCGTCACCGGCTTCCACCATCGCCACGATTGGCTGCGCACCCTCGAGCCTTCTCCCGCGGGGCCGGTGCTCGCCAACGAGCGCCAGGGCCGCACCACCGGCATCGAGGCGTGGGGAAGCTGGCGGGCGGCGGACGCGCTTCGCCTGAGCGCAGGCTTCGTGCGCCAGCACCAGTCCTTCGAGCTGCGCCCCGGCGCGGTGGACCTCCTCGGGCCGGGCGCGAACGGCAACGATCCGCGGGGCTGGTTCGTCGGCCGCGCCGGCGTCGAGCTCGACGCGCGCACCGACCTCGATGTCATGGTGCGCCGCGTGGGCGCGCTCCCGAGTCCCGCGCTGCCGGCCTACACGGCGGTGGACCTGCGCCTTGCGCGGCTGGTGCAGCCCGGGGTGGAGCTGTCGGGCTCGGTCCAGAACCTCTTCGGCGGCCAGCCCGAGTGGCGCACCGCGGCGGGCGCGGTCGAGATCGGCCGCGCCGCGTACGTACAGCTCAAGGTGACGCCGTAACCATCATGCGCGCGCTGCTCGCCTGCCTGCTCGTCGCCTTCGGCGGGGCGGCGCTCGGCCAGTCCACCGAGAGCGAGGTGAAGGCGGCGTTTCTCTTCAAGTTCCTCTCGTTCGTGGAATGGCCGCAGGCCT
>DATLGR010000324.1:0-2825 GCA_035540415.1 Burkholderiales bacterium
CCCCCACCAGTTCGCCCCGGCCAGCCCCACCAGCGTGATGCCCGCGAGGAAATGGCCCCAGCCGGTGACCAGGCGCCGGATCTCTTTCACCAGCAGGAATTCCAGCGTGCCGAACACCGCGGCCAGGGTGCCCATGCCGAAGCCCGCGCCGATGGACCACAGGGCCGCGCGCGCGAAGAACGGGTCCCCGGTCCACCAGTACGCGAGGTCGGCGCCGAGCCCCCCGAACAGGAACGCGATGGGGAAGTGCACCGTCGCCGCATGCAGCGGATGGCTCGCGATGGCGACGGCGCTGTGGGTGGCCGAAGGCGGCGGGGCGGCGAGCGGGTTGCTGCGAAACCAGGGCATCGAGGGACTACCGGAGCGTGGAGAGGTAGGCGGCGATGTCGCGCGCGTCGCGCTCGCTCAGGCCGAGCTCGGGCATCGCGGTGCGCGGATTCACCGCCGGCGGCGAGCGCAGCCAGCGCACCATGTTCTCCGGCGTGTTGGGCAGCACGCCGGCAAGGAACTGGCGGGCGCCCACGCCGTCGAGCGGCGGCCCGACGGCCGCGCCGCGGTCGATGACGCCGGGGATCTCGTGGCAGGCGATGCAGGCGTACTGCGCGATCGCACGCCGCCCGCGTTCGGCATCGGGCGCCGCGGAAACGTCGGGGCGCGACGTTAGCGCCGGCGCCTTCAGCGCCTGATGGTCGACGACCGGCGCCTTCAGCGCCTGATATTGCTGCGGCGTGTAGTGCGGCAGGGTTTTCACGAACGCGACGATTGCCCAGAGCTCCTCGTCGGGCAGCCGGAACTCCCACGCCGGCATGCCCGTGAACTTGATGCCGTGCTTCACGATGCGGAAAAGCTGCGCCTCGTTCCAGCGCCGCGCCGCGTCCGCGAGGTTGGCCGGCAGCGGCCGCATCGCGAGCGCGAACGGCTCGGGCGCCACGCCCGGGGCGCCGTGGCAGCGCACGCAGCTCGCGCGGTAGTGCGCCAGCCCGCGCGCCACCAGCGCCGGATCGTCCAGGGGCGGCGGCTCGATGTTGCGCGCGTGACGTTGCACCGATTCGCGCAGCCCCGTATCCACGAGGCGCAGCGTGAGGGCGCGGTGCTCGCTCGAGGCAGCGACGTCGCCGAAGGCGAGCATCATGAATCCCGCGGCGGCGAGCGCGGCGCCGAGCGCCAGGCCGAGCACGAGGAAGAGGACCGGCATCGCTCAGTTCAGCGTGTACAGATGCGCGACCATGTCGCGCGCGTCCGCCTCGGCCACGCCGAGGTCGGGCATCCGCGTGAGCGGGTCGAACCGCTGCGGGCCGCTGATCCAGTGCGCCATGTTCTGCGGCGTGTTCGGCAGCACGCCGCCGAGGTAGACGCGGCGCGCAATGCCCGTGAGCGGCGGGCCGGTGTTGCCGGCTGCGCCGCGAACCCCGGGTATGGTGTGGCACGCGGCGCAGCCGTACTCGTGCAACAGGCGCTTGCCGCGCTCGGCATCGCCCGCCAGCACGTCGTGCTCGCCGCCACAGCCGAGCAGCAGGCCGACCAGGGCGGGCGCGAGCGCGATCCTCATCGATGAGATGGACCGGCGCGGGCGCGAAGGTTCAGCGCGCGGCGCGCTTTCACCGATTCGGCGACAGCACCGCGCTGCGTTCGGTGACGCCGCCGCCGGCGAAGCGGCTCAAGCGCCCGAGCTCGACGTAGTCGAATCGCGGCAGCGCGCCGATCTGGTCGGCGCGGTACGGCAGGCGGTAGGTCGGCGCGGCGGGGTCGAACTCGGTGTAGGGAAAGGCGTGCCACCCGGCGGCGCCCCACCAGCCTGCCCCGCGGTCGACGATGACCGCCTGCGCCGCGCCGCGCTCGTCGAGAATCACGTCGGCGACCAGGCCGAAGCGCGGCAGGTCCTCGAGGCGCGCGTAGCTGCCCAGCAGGCGCTGCAGGCGCCAGTCGCCTTCGCGGAACGCCACGTCGTCCTCCACTCCCGTGAAGAGCGAGAACTCGGGCAGGTTGTCCTCGCGCACCGGCACGCGCACGAACTGCATGTCGGGGCCGATGGTGACCTCGTTCCACGGGATGCCGAGGTAGCGCTCGCCGACGCGCAGCAGCCCCGAGACGCCGATCACCACGCGCCGCACGCTGCCCCGCGGGTCGAGAATCAGGTCGCGGACCTCGCCGATGGGCTCGTCGTTCACGTCGAGCACGCGCGTGCGCAGCATCTGGTCGGCGCTGATGCCGCCGCGGTAGAGCCCTTCCACGTCCAACCAGGCCGCCGGCGCCGGCGCGCCGGCGTGCCGCTGCTGGATGAAGCGCTCCTCGGCGGCGCGTTCCTGCACCGCGAGATGGCCGCGCTCATCGGCGTAGGGGCTGCGCCGCCCAAGCTCGATGTACGAGAACGGCGCGGCCATGCGCGCCTCCAGCATGTCGTGCGGCAGGCGGTACGCTGGCGCGCCGGGATGCCCGGCATACGGATAGCCGTACCAGCCGGCCCGTCCCCACGGGCCGCGGATGCGGTCGACCACCACCCCTTGCGCGGTGCCGCGCTCGTCGAAGATGACGTCGTTCACCAGCCCGTAGCGGGTGCCGTCGTCGAGCACCGCGAAGTCGCCGATGAGCTCGTTGACCCGCCAGCTGCCCTTGCGCAGCGCGACGTCGTCCTCGATTCCCGTGAAGAGCGAGAATTCGGGCAGGTTGTCCTCGCGTACGGGAACGCGGACGAAGGCGAGCTCGGGGCCGATGGCGACTTCGTTCCAGGGGATGCCGAGGTAGCGCTCGCCGATGCCGAGCACCCCGGAGACGCCGACCACCACCCGGCTGACGTGGCCCTGCGCGTCCACGATCAGGTCGCGCAC
>DATLGR010000325.1:0-2236 GCA_035540415.1 Burkholderiales bacterium
CCACGCCCCAGTACAGGAGCGCGTTGTGGCGCACCCACAGCATGTCGGTCATGTTGCGCACGAGCATGCCGAGCACGACCGCGGCAAGCGCGATGCCGCAGGCGAGCGCGAGCTCGTCACCGCTGCGAAGGAGCCGCCAGGCCTGCCATACGGTTGCGCCGAGCAGCAGGACGAGCAGCGCGAGCCCCGGTACCCCGGTCTGCAACAGCGCCTCGAGAAACAGGTTGTGCGAATGCCACGCCACGGGATCGCCGCTCTGGCTTCGCAGCGTCGAGCGAAGGAGGCCGCGGCCGACCCCATGGCCGGCGAGCGGCCGCTCCGAGATCAGCTCGAGGGATTCGGGCCAGATCGTGGTGCGCGGATCGCGCTCGAACGCGGCGGGCGCGCCCGCATCGACGCGTTCGCCGTGCACGAAAAGCGTCATGGCGCTCCCTGCGGCGATCGCGAGCAAGGCGATGCCCGCCAGCGCCACCTTCGTGCGCCGCTGCCAGGTGCTGCCGCGCGCGATGGCGAGAAGCGCGACGATCAGGACCGCCTGCGCGGCGAAGCCTAGCCACACCGTGCGGTTGAGCGTGGTGTAGGCCGAGGCGAGGAAGAGGAGCATCAGGCCGGCGGCGACGCTCGTCGTGGCGCGCGAGGGATCCGCGCGCAGGCCGTACCAGGCGGCGAGCGCCGCGCAGGGCATGAGCACCAGCAGCGTACTCGAGTGGTTGCCGCTGCCGCCGTGCAGGCCGTAGGGGTAGGCCTCGGGGCCGAGCTGGAACGAGTAGAGCGCGATGGCGCAGGCGCCGGCCGCGGCGAGCCCGACGACGACCGGAACGACGGGAACCGCGTTGCGCGCCTGGCCCGCGATGAAGCCGATCCAGAGCGCAAAGCCGGTGTAGCCGAACTCGTTGCGAAACTCCTTGGCGCTGCGCGCCGGGTCCTCCGACCAGGCGATCGAGAGCGCCGCCCACGCCGCCCACAGCACGAACGGAAACCAGATGGGCGGCAGCGCGAAGACGTCGCGCTCGCGCGCGATGACCCAGGCGCACAGCACCGCACCGGCCAGCAGCAGCGTGAGCCGCAGCGCCACGGTGTGGGAGAAGAGGCTCGCGGCAAGGAGGGCCGCCGCGGTCCACGCGGCGAGCGCATGGGGAGTGGTCACCGAGGCGCGCGCTTCAATGCATGTTGGTTGCATCTCGAATAAGCTCGCATTCTAGACGCCATGCGCATTCTCATCGTGAAGCGCGACAAGCTCGGCGACATGCTGCTCACGACGCCCCTCATCGCGCATCTTCGCCGCTCGCTCCCCCAGGCGGAGATCGCGGTGCTCGCCGCGGCCTACTGCGGCTGGGTGGTGCGCGACGATCCGAACCTCGCCGCGCTGTGGACCTATCCGCGGCTGAACGCGGCTTCGCTCCTGCGTCCCGGCGAAATCGCCGCGTACCTGCGCACCTTCGGCCGCGTGCGGCGCGCGCGCTACGACGTGGCCATCGCCGCCGGCGGCGAGTATTCGCCGCGCGCCGTGCGAACCGCGCGCGCCACGCGCGCACGGCGCGTGATCGCCTACGCGCCTGCCGGCGCGGTCACCGACGCGCTCGAGCCGCCGCAAAGGGGCCACGAGGTGGACCGCATGCTCGCCCTCGCGGCGCCGCTCGGCATCGCGCTGCCCGATCCGGCGCCGCCGCCCGAGTACCGGCTGCCGGAGGCGGCGCGCGCCTTTGCGCGCGGCTGGCTTGCGCAGCGCGGCCTCGCCGCCGGCGGTTACGTGGTGCTCGGCCTGGGGACGCGCCGCGCCGTGCGCCAGCCCTCCACCGAACAGATCCTGCGCTGGAGCGCGCGATGGCGCGACCGTCACGGCTTGCAGACCGTGTTCATGTGGACCCCTGGCAAGGGCTCGCGCCTTTACCCGGGCGACGACGATACGGCGGCCCCGGTGCTCGCGGCCGCGCGCCCCGACATTCATCCGTTTCGCGGGCCGATCCTCGAGGCGCTGGGCTTGGTGTGGGGCGCCGCGGCGAGCGTGTTCCCCGATTCCGGCCTGATGCACTTCGCTGCCGCGAGCCCGGGTGGCGTGGTGGGTCTCTTTGCGGGGTCCGCCGCCTGGCCCGAGCAGTGGGCGCCGCGGGGCCCGCGGGCGCGCTGGCTGCTCGCACCGCGTGCCGTGCCGGACCTCGAGGAGGAGGTGCTCTTTCGCAGCCTCGAGCCGCTCATAGACGGTTCCTTTCAAGCCAGAGCAGAAGCACGATGAAGG
>DATLGR010000326.1:0-8342 GCA_035540415.1 Burkholderiales bacterium
CTACATGGCGGTGTACGCACGCGAGCAAGCGCAGTGCCATTTCAGCCCGGCGCTCATTGCGAACCTCGAAAAGCACTGGAAGGTGTCATGAGAATCCTCGTCCTGCACGGCCCCAACCTGAACCTCTTCGGCCGCCGCGAGCCCCACATCTACGGCACCATGACGCTCGGCGAGATCAACGAGCGCCTGCAGGCGCTCGCCCGGGAGCTCGGGGTGCAGCTCGAGATCTTCCAGTCGAACCATGAAGGCGCGCTGATCGACCTCATGCACCAGCGCATCGACCAGGCGGCCGGCGCGCTCCTCAACCCGGCCGGGCTCACCCAGTACGGCGTGTCGCTGCATGACTGCATCAAGGCCATGCCCTTCCCGGTGATCGAAGTGCACATGTCCAACCGGCACGCCCGCGAGCCCTGGCGCGGCCATTCGATCATCTCGCCGGCGGCGCGCGGTACGGTCGAGGGCCTGGGCTGGCGCTCCTATACCGCGGCGTTGCGGGCCCTGGTGGAGATCGTCGCCGAGAAGCAGTAGCGCATGCGCTGCCTCCTGGTCGTCGACGTCCAGAACGACTTCATGCCCGGCGGCGCGCTCGCCGTGCCGCGCGGCGACGAGGTCGTGCCGCTGATCAACCGCCTGGCCGCCCGCTTCGACTCGGTGGTGCTGACGCAGGACTGGCATCCCCCCGACCACGCCTCGTTCGCCTCCGCGCATCCCGGGCGACGGCCCTTCGAGCGCCTGCGCCTGCCTTATGGCGAGCAGGTGCTATGGCCCGACCATTGCGTCCAGGGCACGCCCGGCGCCGCGCTGCATCCGCAGCTTTCCGTCCCGCACGCGCAGCTCGTCCTGCGCAAGGGCCACCATCGCGAGATCGACAGCTACTCGGCGTTCCTCGAGGCCGACCGGCGCACCCCGACGGGGCTTGCGGGCTACCTGAAAGAGCGGGACCTGCGCGAGGTCGTGGTGTGCGGCCTCGCCACGGACTTCTGCGTCGCCTGGACGGCGCTGGACGCGCGCGCCGCGGGCTTCGACACGACCGTGGCCGAGGACGCCTGCCGTGCCATCGACCTCGACGGCTCGCTCGCCCGCGCGCTGCAGGACCTGGACGCCGCGGGCGTGCGGCGCACGGACGCGGCCGCCCTCTAGCTAGGCGAGGCGCTCGGCCGCGTGGGCCGGCGAGGGCTTCACCTCGAAGCGGCGGCTGTAGCGCGAGAGCACGAAGCAGAACGCGAAGTACACCAGCGAGGCGAAGACGTAGGCCTCGATGCCGAAGCCGGTCCACGCCGGATCGGTGAGCGAGACCTTGATCGTCGACAGGAGGTCGAACAGGCCGATGATCAGGACGAGCGACGTGTCCTTGAAGAAGCCGATGAAGGTGTTGACGAGCGGGGGCACCGCGATCCGCAGCGCCTGGGGCAGGATCACGTATCCCATCTGTCCCCAGTAGCCCAGCCCGATCGCCGCAGCCGCCTCGTACTGGCTCCTGGGAATGGCCTGCAGGCCGCCGCGCACGACCTCGGCGAGGTAGGCCGCGGCGAACAGGATGAGCGCGATCTGAGCCCGCAGCAGCTTGTCGATGGTGACGCCCGCGGGCAGGAACAGCGGCAGCATCACCGAGGCCATGAAGAGCAGCGAGATGAGCGGCACGCCGCGGATGAGCTCGATGTAGACCACGCAGAGCGCGCGCACCGCGGGCAGATCCGAGCGCCGGCCGAGCGCCACCAGGATCGACAGCGGGAACGCCGCGGCCAGGCCGAACGTGGTGAGCAGCAGCGTGAGGATCAGGCCGCCCCAGCGCTCGTTCTCCACGAAGGGCAGCCCGAAGACGCCGCCCCACATGAGCACGCCGATCGCCGCAAGGCCGGCGAGCCAGACGGCGCCAAGCCGCCAGCTCCAGAACGCCCGCACGAGGCTCACGCCCCACAACGCAATGAGCAGCAGGGTGGCGAGCGCCGGGCGCCAGTGCTGCTCGAACGGATAGGTCCCGAACAGGATGAAGCGGTGCTTCTCCGCGATGAAGCCCCAGCAGGCGCCCTGCGCGGCGCGGCAGGCCTTCGAGTCGGGGGCCCAGACCGCCTGCAGGAACGCCCAGTCGACCAGCGGCGGGAGCAGGCGCCACGCCAGCAGGAGGACGAGCAGCGTGGCGAGGCTGCTCGGCCAGCTCGAGAACAGGTTGCGCCGCAGCCAGCTCATTTGAGCATGATCCGGGCGTTGTACCAGTTCATGAAGGCGGAGATCGACAGGCTGATGGTGAGGTACACGGCCATGATGATGGCGACGCCTTCGATGGCCTGGCCGGTCTGGTTGATGGTCGTATTGGCGATGGACACGAGGTCGGGGAAGCCGATGGCGACCGCGAGCGAGCTGTTCTTGGTGAGGTTGAGGTACTGGCTCGCCATCGGCGGCACGATCACGCGCAGCGCCTGCGGCATCACCACGTAGCGCAGCGCCTGGCGGCGCGTAAGACCGATGGCATGCCCGGCGTCCCATTGTGCCCGGCTCACCGAGAGCACGCCCGCGCGCACGATCTCGGCGATGAAGGCCGCCGTATAGACCACCAGTCCCAGGAGCAGCGCCGCGAATTCCGGCGACAGCGCCATGCCGCCCGCGAAATTGAAGCCTTCCAGCACCGGCGTGCTGGTGAGCGTGGGGAATACGAAGCCGCGGTTGGACAGGAACACGCCGGGCAGCGGCTCGAGCGCGGCGCGCGGATGCGGCAGGATCTCGGTGATCAGCGCATACCAGAAGAAGAGCTGCACCAGCAGCGGCGTGTTGCGGACGAACTCCACGTAGGCGCCCGCCACCGAGCGCAGCAGCAGGTTCGCCGAGAGCCGCGCGAGCCCGATCGCGGCGCCGAGCACCGTGGCGAGCACGATGCCGATGGCCGCCACGCCCAGCGTATTGGTCACCCCGACCGCCAGCGCCCGCAGGTACGTGTCCGAGGCGCTGTAGCGCAGGAAGAAGGACTCGCCGATCTCGAACCCGGCCTCGCGCTGCAGGAAGCCGAAGCCGCTGGCGATGCGCCTCGCCTCCAGGTTCGCGAGGGTATTGTGCGCCAGGAACCAGACCACCAGCGCCGCGGCGGCGAGCGCCGCGGCCTGGATGGCAATGCGCTTGAGTGTTCTGGCGTTCAAATCCTAGCGGATCGGCGGCGCGTAGATGAGGCCTCCCTGGTTCCACTGCCGGTTCAGGCCGCGCTCGAAGCCGAGCGGCGTGAGGTTGGCGTCGAAGCTCTCGCCGTAGTTGCCGACCTGGCGCACGATGTTGTAGGCCCAGCGGTTGTCCACGCCGAGCATCTTGCCGATGTCACCGCTCGCGCCGACGAAGCGCTGGATGGAGGGGTTCGGGCTCTTCATGTGCTCGTCGATGTTCTTCGAGGTGAGGCCCAGCTCCTCGGCCTCCATCATGGCGAACATGGCCCACTTCACGATGTCGTACCAGCGGTCGTCGCCGTGGCGCACGGCCGGGCCGAGCGGCTCCTTCGAGATGATCTCGGGCAGGATGACGTGGTCGGCCGGGTTCGGGGCGCGCGAGCTGCGCACGGCGATGAGGCCCGAGTGGTCGGTGGTGAAGACGTCGCAGCGGCCCGCGAAGTAGGCGTTCAGCACCTCTTCCAGCTTCTCGATCACCACCGGCTTGAAGGTCATCTTGTTGGCGCGGAAGTAATCGGCCAGGTTGAGCTCCGTGGTGGTGCCGGGCTGCACGCACACCGTGGCGCCCGAGAGCTGCTTCGCGCTCTTCACGCCGAGCTTGCGCGGCACCATGAAGCCCTGGCCGTCGTAGTAGTTCACGCCGACGAAATTGAGCCCCAGGCTCGTATCGCGCGAGATCGTCCAGGTGGTGTTGCGCGCGAGCACGTCGATCTCGCCCGACTGCAGCGCGGTGAAGCGCTGCTGCGCCGTGAGCGGCGTATAGCGCACGCGCGTGGCATCGCCGAAGACCGCCGCCGCCACCGCGCGGCACACATCGACGTCCAGCCCGCGCCACACGCCCTTGGAGTCGGGCTGAGAAAAGCCGGCGAGGCCGGTGTTGACGCCGCATTGCACGAAGCCCTTGCTGCGAACCGCGTCCAGGGTGGATTGCGCCCAGGCCGGGACGGCGGCGGCGAGGGCGAGCAGCCAGACGACGACTCTCATGTCGATGCTCCTTCTTGAAGTAGGAAGTCCTGAACAATGGCGATCTGCTCGCGCTGCATGAGCGTGGGCGCATGGCCCACGCCGGCGACCTCCACCACCTTGGCCCGCGGTCCGCGACGCGCCATGGCGAGCGCGGTGTCGCGGGTCAGCAGGTCGGAGCGCTCGCCGCGCAGCACGAGCGTGGGACAGCGCACCGCGTCGTAGAGCGTCCACAGCTCGAGGTCGCCCTCGGCCAGCGAGGCGCGGTACGCCTCGCCGATGCGCGGGTCGTAGTGCGCGCGCCAGGCACCGTCGGGGCTCCGGCGCACCCAGCGCTCGGTGAGGGCGCGCCATTGCTCGTCCGTGTGCGGGCCGAACGGCGCCGCGATCTGCCGCAGGTAGGCTTCCGCCGCCTCCAGGCTGGCGAACTCCGGCGTCGCGCCGACATAGGCGCCGATGCGCTCGAGGGCCGCGCGCGCGAGCACCGGGCCGGCGTCGTTCAGCACCAGGCGCTTCACCGGCGCCGCGGGCTGCGCCGCGAGGGCCATGCCGACCAGGCCCCCGAGCGAGGTGCCGAGCCAGTCCACCGCTTCGACATCCAGACGCGCGATGAGCGTCACCAGGTCGGCCGCGTACTGGGAAACCGTGTACAGCGCGGGATCGGCCAGGCGGTCGGACTCGCCGCGGCCCGCGAGGTCCGGGCACACCACGCGGAACTGCCCGCACAGCGCGCTCGCCAGCTCGTCGAAATCGCGCCCGGTGCGCGTCAGGCCGTGCACGCACAGCAGAACGTCGCGGTTGCGGGCGTCACCCCACTCGAGGTAGGACAGGCGGTGCAGGCCGCGCGGCGAGGCGCACAGCAGCGAGCGCCGGCGCGGCGCGCGGCCCGCTACGAGCGGTTCAGCCATTGCGACACGAGCGCTTCGCGCGCCTGGCGCGCGCGGCTGCCGAGGGTGCTGTGGCGCAGACCGCTCGCGCGCAGCAGCGCGAGCTTGTCGCTGCGCAGGTTCGCGCCGCGCACCGGGTAGCCGTAGTTCGCGTAGCGCAGCCGCTCGAGCGGCGCCGCCTCCTCGTCGTACCAGATCCAGCCTTCCACGAAGGCAAAGGCCACCGTTTCCAGCGCCTCGTCGGGCGAGTGCACATCGATGAGCGCGAGCGCCCCTTCGCGAAAGCGGAAATAGGTGTGCCGCTCGGCGTCCGCCGCGTAGCCGATGACTTCGGCGCCGTTCTCGCGGCAGGCCACGGCAAGGACGAGCCGGCCGTCCTCGGCGAGCTCCACGTCGAGCTCGTCGCCGCCGGCGAGCGCGGGCGCCTGCCCGGTCAGCCGCCCGTTCTCGATGAGCGCCCGCCCGCGCAGGCCGTCGTGCTCCCACTGGGCCTCGACCTGCAGCTCCGGGTAGTCGGCCGAGGCCGCCGCGAAGGCCGGGAACGGGATCCCCTTGCGTGGGGTGAAGCGGTACTCGAGCACCCCGTCGGCGTGGTGCTCGGTGTACGGCTCGAGGTCCTCGTCGCGCACGAGGAGCCAGCGCAGGCGCTCGCGGAAGTCCTCGAGCCGCCCGGCGCCGGAAACGCGCACGACGGCGGTGAACATCAAGCTTCGTACTTGAACGACAGGGAAAGGCGCGTACGGTACTGGACGATCTTGCCGTCCTCGCTCAGGCGCACGTCGAGCTTGGTGACCTCGGCAATGCGCAGGTCGCGCAGCGTGCTCGCCGCGGTGCTCACCGCGTTGCGCGCGGCCTCCTCCCAGGAGTTGCTGCTCGTTCCGATCACCTCGGTGACGCGGTAGACGCCGGTGTCGCGCTTCTTGGCCATGGGTCTCCTCCGTGTGGGTTGAGTGCGCGGAGCGCCGGCTCATTCTATACGGGCGGGGCGCGGCGCCAATAGCGCGCGCGCCGCTCGCGCTCGGCCTCGACCTGCGCCGCCGCCTCCAGGCGGACGGTGAGCGCGCCGTGCAGGTCGGTGCGCAGCACCCGCACGCCGGCCGCCCGGTAGCGCTCGAGCACCTCGTCGGCCGGGTGGCCGAAGCGGTTGCGGTAGCCGGCCGCCACCACTGCCCAGCGCGGGCGCACCGCGCCGATGAAGGCCTCGCTGGAGGAGGTCCGGCTGCCGTGATGCGGCACCAGCAGCACCTGCGACCGCACCGGGCGCTCGAGCAGGGCCGCCTCGGCCGCGCGCTCGATATCGCCGGTGAGCAGCATCGCGCCCCCGGCCGTGGCCACGCGCAGCACGCAGCTGCGGTTGTTGCGCCGGAGCGGCACGGGCGCCTCGGCGGGCGGGTGCAGGAACTCGAACTGCACCCCGTCCCATTCCCAGCGATCGCCGGCGGCGCAGCGCCGCCGCGCCGGCACCAGCGCATGCAGGGGATGCTCCGCGGTGAGCGACGAGGCGAGCGCGAGCACCTCGACGCTTTCGAGCACCGTGAGCGCCCCGCCGATGTGGTCGACGTCCTCGTGCGTGAGCACGAGCAGGTCCACGTGGGTGACGCCGGCCGCACGCAGCCCGGGCACGACGATGCGCCCGCCGCTGTCGGACTCCGAGCCGAAGGCCGGCCCGGCGTCGTAGAGCAGCGTGCGGCCCGCGGTTCGCACCATCACCGCGAGTCCCTGGCCGACGTCGAAGGTGGTGATCCACGCCGTGCCCACCGGCGGCGCCGGCGCCGGCAGCGCGAGCGCGGGCGCGAGCAGCGCCGCACCGCAGGCCCGGCCCGGAATGCCGCGCGGCGCGAGGATCCAGGCGACCCCCGCGAGCGCCAGCGCGAGGCTCCACAGCGGCGGCTCGTGCCGCTCCCACAAGGCGCCGGGCAGCGCCGCGCACCACTCCAGCACCTGCAGCAGCCATTGCACGAGCCAGGCGGCGAGCTCGAGCAGCGCCGGCACCGGGAGCACCGCCGCAGCGAGCGTGATGGGTGTCACCACCGCCGACACGAGCGGGATCGCCACCGCGTTCGCCGGCGGCCCGGCCAGCGACACCTGGCCGAAGAGGAGCAGCGCGAGCGGCGCGAGCCCCACCGTGATCGCCGCCTGCACACGGATCCATTGCGCCACGCGCGGCTCCGGCGCGCTCCAGCCGGTGCCCACGTAGAAGATGAGGCCCACCGCGCCGAAGGACAGCCAGAAGCCGGGGGCGAGCGGCGCCCACGGGTCGAGGGCCGAGACGAGCGCCGCCGCCAGCGCCAGGACGCGCGCCGGGGACGCGATGCGGCCGGACCACAGCGCGGCGGCCACCACGAGCACCATATAGAAGGTGCGCTGCGCGGGGATGGCGAAGCCTGCGAGCAGGGTGTAACCCAGCGCGGCGGCGACGGCGGCGAGCGCCGCGGCCTTGCGCGCGGGAAGGCGCAGCGCCGCGCCGGGCACGCGCCGCCAGAGCGCCGCTGCGAGCAGCGCCGCAAGCCCGGAGACCATGGTCACATGCAGCCCCGAGATGCTCATGAGGTGCGTCACCCCGGTGCGGCGGAACAGCGTCCATTCCTCGCTCGAGATCGCGCGCTGGTCGCCCACGGCGAGGGCCGCAAGGATGCCGGCGGCGGGCGTGGCGCCCAGCGTGGCGCGAAACCGGTCGCGCACCGCTTCGCGCGCCTGCTCGATGCGGTCGAGCAGCGAGTCGCGGCGGCCGAGCAGCCGCTGCACGCCGCGGTTTCGCACATAGCCGGTGGCGCCGATGCCGCGCTCGAGGAGCCAGGCCTCGTAGTCGAAGCCCTGCGGGTTGACCTGGCCGTGCGGGCGGCGCAGCCGCACGGTGAGGAGCCAGCGCTCCCCGGGCCGCACCGTGCCGGCAAGGAGGGCGGGCTGGTCCTCGAAGAGGGCGCTGCGATACCACGTGAGCAGGATCCGCCGCGGCAGCGAAACCGGCGCGGACTCCACGTCCAGCTCGAAGCGCACCGCGCGCTCGCTCGCCGCCGGCAGCCCGGCCACCACGCCGATCAGCTCGATGTCGCGTCCCTCGAGCGCGGGCGCCAGCCACTCTTCCATCCGCTGATGCGCGCAGGCGGCGGCCCAGAAATAGCCGGCGGCGAACGCCGCCGCGAACGCAAGCCGCGGCCGCCACCACGCCGCGGCCGCCAGAAGGGGCAGCAGGCCGGCCCAGGCAAGCGCCGGCAGCGCCGCCTGCTGCTGCAGCAGCGCGACCCCCGCGACGAACGAAAGCGCGGCTGCGGTCACGTAGAATCAACGCGCACCGCCCGATCCCGCTGACCGTGCCTCGCAAGTTCTTCCGCAAGTACGTCCCCGA
>DATLGR010000327.1:0-2884 GCA_035540415.1 Burkholderiales bacterium
GCGCCGCCGGGCTCTCGGTGGTGGAGCTGCCGATGCCCGCGCCGCTCCACCGCGGCACCGCGCGCCTGCCGGCGAGCTACGCGAACTTCTACGTCGGCAACGAGGTCGTACTTCTCCCGGTGTTCCGCTGCCCGCAAGACCAGTCCGCGCGCGACATCCTCGCGCGCTGCTTCCCCGGCCGCCGTATCGTCCCGATCGATGCGCGCGCGCTGGTGGTCGGGCTGGGCGCCTTCCACTGCCTCACCCAGCAGATCCCGGCATGAGCACGGTGCGCGAGTTCATCCGGCGGCACTTCCGCCACTTCAACGCCGCCGCGCTCGCCGATGCGGCGGAGGGCTACCGGCGCCACCTCGACGGCGGCGGGAAGATGCTGGTGACCCTCGCCGGCGCGATGAGCACCGCGGAGCTCGGCCTCTCGCTCGCGCGCATGATCCGCAAGGGCTATGTGCATGCCATCTCGTGCACC
Organism: Burkholderiales bacterium; assembly: GCA_035540415.1. Taxonomy (GTDB): domain Bacteria; phylum Pseudomonadota; class Gammaproteobacteria; order Burkholderiales; family SG8-39; genus SCGC-AG-212-J23. The sequence continues at coordinate 467 of DATLGR010000327.1, forward strand.
GGCGCCAACCTGGAGGAGGATCTCTTCAACCTCGTGGCGCACGACTGCTACGAGCGCGTGCCGCACTATCGCGAGCTCTCGCCGAAGGACGAGGAAGCGCTGCTCGAGCGGCATCTCAACCGCGTCACCGACACCTGCATCCCGGAAGAGGAGGCGATCCGGCGCATCGAGGCCGAGGTGCTGCGCGAGTGGCAGGCCGCCGACCGCGCGGGCGAGCCGCGGTTTCCGCACGAGTTCATGTATCGCCTGATCCGCTCGCGCGCGCTGGAGAGGCACTACCAGATCGACCCGGCCGACTCGTGGCTCGTCGCGGCCTGCGAGCGTGACCTGCCCGTGTACGTGCCGGGCTGGGAAGACTCGACCCTCGGCAACGTGTACGCCGCGCACGTCCTGCAGGGGGACGTGAAGAACGTGCACACGGTGCGCACCGGCATCGAGTACATGCTGCATCTCGCGCGCTGGTACCGCGAGACCTCGGCCAAGGCGTCGATCGGCTTTTTCCAGATCGGCGGCGGCATCGCCGGCGACTTCCCGATCTGCGTGGTGCCGATGCTCGAGCAGGACCTGCGCCAGCCCACCCCGCTCTGGGGCTACTTCTGCCAGATCAGCGATTCCACGACCAGCTACGGCTCCTATTCGGGCGCCGCGCCCAACGAGAAGATCACCTGGGGCAAGCTCGCCGCCGCCACCCCCAAGTACGTGATCGAGTCCGACGCGACCATCGTCGCGCCGCTCGTCTTCGCCTACGTGATGGGCGAATGACCTGGACCACCCGGGACGCCGAGGCGCTCTACGCGGTCGAGTCCTGGGCCGACGGGTTCTTTTTCGTGAACGCGGCGGGACACGCCGCGGTCCGGCCCTTTCCCGAGCGCGAGCTCGCCATCGACATCACCGCGGTGCTCGCCGAGGTCGCGCGGCGCGGCGTGCAGGGGCCGGTGCTGCTGCGCTTCCAGGACGTGCTGCGCGCGCGCGTGCAGCGGCTCAACGAGGCCTTTCGCGCTGCCATCGCCGGGGCGGGCTACCGCAACGGCTATCACAGCGTCTACCCCATCAAGGTGAACCAGCTCCACGAGGTGGTGGAGGAGGTGCTCGATGCGGGCAAGGCCTACGCGCTCGGGCTGGAGTGCGGCTCCAAGGCCGAGCTGGTGGCGGCGCTGCCGCTCGTGCGCGACGAGCGCCTGCTCCTGTGCAACGGGGTGAAGGACGCGCAGATGCTCTCGCTCATCCTGTCGGCGCAGCGCCTGGGGCAGCACGTGCTGCCGGTGGTGGAAAAGTTCAGCGAATTCGAGCGCCTCGCGGCGCTCGCCGATGCCAATGGCCAGGCGCCGCGCCTGGGCGTGCGCGTCAAGCTCGCCACGCGCGGCTCGGGCCGCTGGTTCGAGTCCTCGGGCGGCCGCTCCAAGTTCGGTCTCGGCATCCCCGACCTCATGCAGCTCGTGCGCGAGCTCGAGCGGCGCGGCTGGCGCTCGCGCCTGGAGCTGCTGCATTTTCACCTCGGCAGCCAGATCGCCGACATCCAGGTGCTCAAGTCGGCCACCAAGGAGCTGAGCCAGATCTACGCCGACCTGCACGGGCGCGGCGTCGCGCCGCGCTTCATCGACGTCGGCGGCGGCCTGGGGGTGCACTATGGCGCGGCCTACGGCGGCGAAGAGGCCTCGGCCATCAACTACAGCCTGCAGGAATACGCCAACGCCATCGTCTACACCGTCAAGGAGGTGTGCGAGGCGCGCGGCGTGCCGGAGCCCTGCCTCGTGTCCGAGAGCGGCCGCGCCATCACCGCGCACCACTCGATGCTCGCGGTGCCGGTGCTCGGCGCCTACGCGCCCGATGCGCCGCGCGGCGCGCCGCTGCCCGACAAGCCGCATCCGCTGGTGAAGCTGCTGCTGCGGGTGCAGAAGGAGCTGCGCGGCGCGCACGGCGAGGCGGACGCGCTGCTCGAGGCCTACCACGACGCGCGCGAGGCGAAGGACGAGGCGGAGTCGCTGCTGCGCCTGGGCTACCTCGACGTGGAGCAGGCGGCGGCGATCGACGAGCAGTACTGGATCGCCTGCCGCGAGATCCTCGCCGGCCTGCGCGCCGCCGGGCTCGAGGATGCGCCCCCCGAGCAGCTCGATCTCGAGGCGCAGCTCACCGACCTCTACCTCGCCAACTTCTCGGTGTTCCAGTCGATGCTGGATCACTGGGCGATCGGGCAGGTGTTCCCGGTGATGCCGCTCGCGCGCCTGGACGAGCGGCCGGCGCGCAAGGCGGTGGTCGTGGACCTCACCTGCGATTCCGACGGCAAGATCGCCGAGTACGTCACCGCGCTCGACAACCCGCGGTTCCTGCCGCTGCACGAGCTGCGCGCGGGCGAGCCCTATCACCTGGGCGTCTTCCTGATGGGCGCCTACCAGGACATCATGGGGGACGCCCACAACC
>DATLGR010000328.1:0-6598 GCA_035540415.1 Burkholderiales bacterium
CGTCCTCGAGCGCGGCCACCGCGGCGGCGACCGCGTCGAGGCTCGCGCCGCCTTCGCGCAGGATGCGATGGCCCGCCTCGAGCGCCGCCAGCAGCCCCTCGCGGTAGCGCTGCGCCTGCGCCTTCGAGACGCCCTTCATCACGCCGGCGCCGCCGTGCAGCGCAAGGGCGATCGGCTTCATCGCGGATTCGAGCGCACGGCTCAAGGCGGCGCCGCGAGGAAGAAGGCGACCGCGAAGAGAAGGTTGAAGCCGAACGCGGCGTGCGTCGGCCAGCGGCGCAGCTCGCTCCAGCCGGCGGGATGGAGCGAATACGCGGCGAGGCCCGCGCCCGCGAGGGCGACGCCGCCCGAGAGGAGCGCGAGGCCCCGCGTCCAGTCCCAGAAGAGCGCGAGCCAGTAGTAGCTGCCTACCAGGACCAGCGCCAGGGCCGCGCACACCCACGCGGCGCGGCCGGCGGCGAATCGGGTGTCGGAAAGATCAGGCATGCCGCTTGGACCGCGGCAGACGCCGGGGATTCGCCCGCCTAGGATCGGGCCATGGGCTTCGAGCTGCCGCTTGGCGATACCGTGGTGCAGCTCACGGTGCTGCTCGCCGCGGTGCTCGTGGTGCAGCTCACGCTCGAGCGGCTGCACGTGCCGGCGGTGGTGGGACTGCTGGTCTTCGGCATGCTGGCGGGCCCGGGCGGCTTGGGCGCCCTGCCCGACGAGCCGGTGGTGGACCTGCTCGGCGCGGTCGGCCTGGTCTACATCATGTTCATCGCCGGGGTCGAGATCGACCTCGACGTCGTCAACGCGCACCGCCGCGAGGCGGCGAGCTTCGGCGCGCTCGCCTTTGCGCTGTCGCTGGTTCCCGCGGTCGCCGTCGGGCATGTCATGGGCTACGGCTGGGCGGGCGCGCTGCTGCTCGGCGCGGCGCTCTCCTCGCACACGCTGCTCGCCTACCCGGTGGTCGAACGGCTCGGGCTGGTGAGCGCCCGGCCGATCGTCGCGACGATCGGCGGCACGCTGCTCACCGATACCCTTGCGCTCGTCCTCCTGGTGCTGGTGATGCAGCAGGCCGCGGGCGGCGAGGGCATGCTCGGCGGCTATGCGCCGCTCGTGCTGCTGGCGGCGCTCGTGGCCGTGGCGCTCGTGGCCGTGCCGCGCCTCGCCAGCTATTTTCTCGACCGTTTCGAGGCGACGCGGCGCTCGGAGAAGGCGCTGTTCGTCCTCGTGGTGCTCCTGCTGCTCGCGACCGCGGCGGACGGGATCGGCACCGAGGACATCCTGGGCGCCTTCCTGGCCGGCGTGTGCCTCAACCGCCCGCTGAAGTCGCATCCCGACCTGCACGAGCACGTGCAGTTCGTCGGGCGCATGCTGTTCATCCCGATCTTCTTCGTCGATACGGGCATGCGCCTCGAGCTCGAGGTGCTGACCGGCGGCCGGCCGGGGGTGTGGGGACTGGCGCTGCTCATGCTCGGCGCGATCGTCTTCGGCAAGGGCGCGGCGGCCTGGGCCGCGGGCGCGTGCTACGGCTATCGGCCCGCCGCCCGGTTCACCATGGCCGCGCTGGCGCTGCCGCAGGCCGCCGCCACCCTCGCGGTGGCCATCACCGCGCGCGAGGCGGATCTCCTCGACCGGGAGGCGACCGAGGCGATCATCATCGTCATCTTCCTCACCTGCCTCGCCGGCCCGCTCCTCGCGCGCGCCGCGGGCCGGCGCATGGCGCATTGAGGAGCCTCAGGCGCGCCGCGCGACGCTCGCCACCATGGCGATGAGCTCGGCGGGCTCCACCGGCTTGGCGAGGTGCAGCTGGAACCCGGCGCGCACCGCCTGGACGCGGTCCTCGGTGCGCGCATAGGCGGAGAGCGCGATCGCGGGGACGTCGCCGCCCTTGTCCGGGCCGAGCGCCCGCACCCGGCGCAGCAGGCTGTGGCCGTCTTCGCCCGGCATGCCGATGTCGCTCACCAGCACGTCGAAGCGCCGGCGCTGCACGAGCCGCGCCGCCTCCTCGGCCGAGGCCGCGGTGGTGACCGAGGCGTCGCAGTCCTCGAGCAGGCGCCGGACGAGATCGCGCGCGTCCTCGTCGTCGTCGACCACCAGCACGCGCAGGCCCGCCACCTCGGCGCCGTCGCGCGCCGGGGCCGGCACCGCGGGCGCGGCGGCGGCCGACGCCTCGAGCCGCGGGAAAGTCACGGTGAACGCCGCGCCGCGTCCGCGGCCCTCGCTGTGCGCCTCGACCGAGCCGCCGTGCAGCTCGGTGAGCTGCTTCACGATGGCGAGGCCCAGGCCGAGCCCGCCGTGGCGGCGCCCCTTGGAGGCATCGGCCTGGCGGAACCGGTCGAACATGTGCGGCAGGAACTGCGGGTCGATGCCCTCGCCGGTGTCGGCCACGCGCACGCGGAAGCCGCCGACGGCTTCCTCGAGCGCCACCTCGATGCGCCCGCCGGCCGGCGTGAACTTAACCGCGTTGGTGAGGAGGTTCCACAGCACCTGCTGCAGGCGGCTCGCGTCGGCGCGCACCAGCGCGCCGCGCTCCGGCGCCAGCCGCGCTTCGAGCGCAAGGTGCTTCGCATCGGCGCTCGGCGCCACCGCCGCCACCGCCGCGCGCACCACCTCGGCGAGGTCGGTGCGCTTGAGCTCCAGGCGCACCTTGCCCGACACGATGGCGCTCATGTCGAGGAGGTCCTCGATGATGCGGCCCTGCACGCGCGCGTTGCGCTCGATCACCTCGACGCCCTGGGTGAGCTCCGACGGGAGCCCGCCGCGCAGCCGCAGGATCTGCGCCCAGCCGAGGATCGCATTGAGCGGCGTGCGCAGCTCGTGGCTGAGCGTCGCGAGGAACTCGTCCTTCATGCGGCTCGCGCGCTCGGCCTCCGCGCGCGCCGCCTGCAGGCTTTGCTCGAACTGCTTGCGGTCGTGGATGTCGGTATTGGTGCCGTACCAGCGCAGGATGCGGCCGTGCTCGTCGCGCACCGGCACGGCGCGCCCGAGGTGCCAGCGGTATTCGCCGTCGTGGCGGCGCAGCGGGTATTCGCATTCGTACTGCTCGCCGGTGCGCACCGCGTGGTACCAGGCCGCGAGCGCCCGCTCCAGCCCTTCGGGGGTATGGGCATGCCGCCATGCGTCAGGCCCGATGGCGCCGGGCGGCAGCCCCGTGTAGTCGTACCACTGCCGGTTGAAGTAGTCGACCGTGCCGTCGGGCTGCGCGGTGAACACGATCTGCGGCATGGCGTCGGCGAGCTGCCGAAAGCGCGCCTCGCTCTCGCGCAGCGTGCGCTGCGCGACCGTGCGCTCGGTGACGTCGACCCCGTTGGCGAGGATGCCGCTGACCGAGCCGTCGGCCGAGCGCATCGGCTGGTAGACGAAATCGACGAATGCCTCCTCCAGGGGCCGGCCCGGCGTGCGCTGCAGCAGGATGCGCACGGCGCTCCCGACAAAGGGCTCGCCCGTGGCGTACACCCGGTCCAGCACCTCGAAGAACCCCTGGCTCTCGACCTCCGGCAGCACCTCGCGCACCGTGCGGCCGATGAGATCGCGCCGGCCGATGAGCTGGTAGTAGCGCTCGTTCACGAACTCGAAGACGTGCTGCGGCCCGCGCAGCACGGCGAGGAAGGTGGGGGCCTGGGCGAAGGCCTCGGCGAGCCGCCGGCGCTCGAGCTCCACCTCGTGCAGCAGCCGGTCGCGCTCGCGCTCGACCAGCACGCGCGGCGTGTCCTCGGTGCACGCGCAGAAGAGGCCCCCGATGCCGCCGCGGTCGTCGGGGATGGGGCTGTAGGACCAGGTGAACCAGGTATCTTCCGTGTAGCCGTGGCGCTCCATGACGAGCAGCACGCGCTCGTTCCAGCTCGCCTCGCCGCGCTGCATCACCGCCTCGGCCTGGGGGCCGATCACCGGCCAGATCTCGCCCCAGATCGTCGGCGCCGAGCGGGCGAACCCCGCCGGGTGGCGCTTGCCGAGCACCGGGATGTAGGCATCGTTGTAGATGTTGACGAGCTCCGGCCCCCACCAGACGAACATCGGAAAGCGCGAATTCAGGCAGATGCCCACCGCGGTGAGCAGGCTGGTGGGCCATTTCTGCAGCGGGCCGAGGGGCGTGGCGGACCAGTCGGTGGCGCGAAACAGGCGCCCGGTCTCGTTGTCCGGCAGCAGGAGGCGGGGGGCTGGCAAAACGCCTTCCACTTGCAAGCGGCGTTCCGGCCTCAGATCAGGCGCGAGTCGTAGGCCCAGTGCAGCAGCGCCTGGCGCTGGCGCGGCCGGCAGGCGAGGTCGCGCCGGGCGCAGTGGCGCTCGAGCTGCGTCAGGTGCCGGCGCATGTTGAGCCAGCGGCGGATCTGCCGCTCGTCGTCGGCGCAGCGCCGGCCGAGGTAGTAGCGGCAGTACCACTGGAACCAGCCGCGCGGATCCTCGGGATGGATCCAGCCCTTCGCGCGCCACACCGAGAGCGGCTGGGAGGCGTTGACCTTGAAGAAATTGAGCTGCGGGTCGTGGCGCTCGGCGCAGAGCCTGGCCCGTTCGAACCACTCGGCCGGGAACTCGGCGCGGCAGTCGGTCATGTACTTGCCGCCGAAGACCCCGACCTTGAGCATCTCCGACGGGGTGAGCTGCGGGCGGAAGTGCGGATGGAAATTGGCCCCCGCCGGCTCGGTGAGCCGGTAGGCGTAGCCGCGCTGCATGCGGTCGTTGACCGTGACCCTCACAGCCCGAGGTAGGCCTGGCGCACCCGGTCGTCGTGCAGCAGCGCCTCGCCCGAGCCGCTCATGGCGATGCGGCCGTTTTCCAGCACGTAGGCGTGGCGGGAGAGCTTGAGCGACACCGCCACGTTCTGCTCGACGAGGAGGATGGTGAGGCCACGCCCGTTGAGCACGCGGATGGTGTGCAGCACCTCCTGCACCACCAGCGGCGCGAGGCCGAGCGAGGGCTCGTCGAACATGATGAGCTCGGGGGCGCCCATGAGGCAGCGGCCGATGGCGAGCATCTGCTGCTCGCCGCCCGACATGGTGCCGGCGAGCTGCGTGCGCCGCTCGGCAAGCCGCGGGAACAGGCCGAAGACGTCCTCGACGGCGCGCTTCGCGCCGGCGCGGGCGCGCGGGATCATGGCGCCCATCTCGAGGTTCTCGAGCACGGTGAGCGAGGGGAAGATCTGCCGCCCCTCGGCCACCTGGCCGATGCCCAGATTGCAGATCTGGTGCGATTCCAGGCGGTCGATGCGCCGGTCCTTGAAGCGGATCGCCCCCGCGCGCGCCCGCTCGATGCCGGCAATGGTGCGGATGAGCGAGGACTTGCCCGCCCCGTTGGCGCCGACGATCGCCACGATCTCGCCCTGCGGCACCTCGAGCGACACCCCGTCGAGCGCCTGCGCGTCGCCGTAGAAAAGATCCAGGTTCTCGACCTTCAGCATGACCCAAAAATGGGGACGTACCCCATTTTTCCCGGGAAAAGCGGGTACGTCCCCATTTTCAGACCTCGGTCTCCTCGCCGAGGTAGCACTCGAGGACCGCCGGGTCGCGCACCACCTCCTGCGGCGCGCCGCGCGCGATGACCTCGCCGTGGTGCAGCACCACGATGCGCCCGGCGAGCGCCATCACCGCGCGCATCACGTGCTCGATGAGCAGGATCGTCAGCCCCTCGCTGCGGTTGAGGCTGCGGAACACGGCGATGATCTGGTCGCATTCGGTGGGCCGCAGGCCGGCCATGACCTCGTCGAGCAGCAGGAGCTTCGGCCGCGTGGCGAGCGCGCGCGCGACTTCCAGGCGCTTGCGGTCGGGCAGGGTGAGGGCGGAGGCGAGCTCGTCGCGCCGCGCGGCGAGGCCCAGCTTCTCGAGCGTCTGCAGGGACAGGGCGCGCGCCGCGCGCGGCGCCTTTTCCCGGAGCAGCGCGCCCACCATCACGTTGTCGAGGACCGAGAGTCCCGCGAACGGCTTCACGATCTGGAACGTGCGCCCGATGCCGGCGGCGCAGATGAGGTCCGGCCGCAGCCCGTGGATCGGGCGGCCGTCGAAGCGGATCGTGCCCTCGTCGGCGGGGAAGGCGCCGGCGATCAGATTGAAGCAGGTGGTCTTGCCGGCGCCGTTGGGGCCGATCAGGCCGACGATCTCGCCTTCGCGCACCTCGAAGCTCACGTTCTGCACCGCGCGCAGCCCGCGAAAGCGCTTCGACAGGCCGGCGACTTCGAGCAGCGCCGGCATCAGCTGCGCCCCTTGCGCTCGAGGCCGAGGGCGCGGGCGAGCGGCGGCCACACGCCGTCGGGCAGGAACATGACGACCGCGAGCAGGCACAGCCCGTAGAACACCTGCTTGACCCCCGGCACGTCGATGCCCAGCTGCAGCATGAGCTCGCGCATGCCTTCGGCAAGCCCCGTCAGCAGCAGCGCGCCGACCAGCGGGCCCACGAGCGTGCCGATGCCGCCGATGATCGGGCCGAGGATCAGCTCGATCGAGCGCGAGATGTGGAAGATCTGCTCGGGGAAGAGGTTGTTGTAGTAGAAGGCGAACACCACCCCGGCGACCGAGGTCATCGCCGCCGACAGCACCACCGCGATCATGCGGTAGCGGAAGAGGTCCACGCCGAGCGCCTGCGCCGCCTCGGGGCTCTCGCGCACCGCGAGCCAGTAATAGCC
>DATLGR010000329.1:0-13612 GCA_035540415.1 Burkholderiales bacterium
CCAGTGCTCCTGGAACCAGCCGACGTGACCGATCTCCCAGAGCGGCGGATTGACGATGGCGAGCCGGGGCCCGAAGAGCCGCCCGCCGTCGATGTCCTCGGTCACGCGCGCGAAGTGGTCCCGCGCGGCGACGAGATCTGAAGATAATCGCGCGATGGCGCGCTTATTCATCGTCACCCCCGCGGGCGCCGGCACGCCCAACGGCAATCGCCACACCGCATTGCGCTGGGCGACGCTGCTGCGCGCCGGCGGCCACCGGGTGCGGGTCGATGTGGCCTGGCGGGGCGAGCCCTGCGATGCCCTCATTGCCCTGCATGCGCGTCGCAGCCACGAGTCGATCGCGCGCTATGGCGCGCTGAGCAAACAACCGTTGATCGTCGCGCTGACCGGAACCGATCTCTACCGCGATCTCCCCGAGTCGGCGCAGGCCCGCAGGTCGCTCGCGCTCGCCGATCGCGTGATCGTGCTGCAGGAGGCGGCGCTGGAGGCGCTTTCCGCGCCCGTGCGGCGCAAGGCGCGCGTGGTCTACCAGTCGGCCGACCCGCGGCTCGCGCACCGGCCGCCGAAGGCGCCTTTTCGCGCGGCGGTGATCGCCCACCTGCGCGCCGAAAAGGATCCGTTGCGGGCCGCCGCCGCCCTCGCGCATCTGCCCGGGGCGAAGCTCGAAGTCGTCCACGCCGGCGAAGCGCTCGACCCGCGGCTGGGCGCGCAGGCCCGGCGCTGGACCGCGCGCGAGCCGCGCTACCGCTGGCTGCGCGGCGTGCCGCACCGGCGTGCGCTCGGCTGGATCGCGCGCAGCCATGTGCTCGTGGTGAGCTCGGTGATGGAAGGCGGCGCCAACGTGATCTGCGAAGCCGCACGCATCGGCACGCCGGTCCTCGCCTCGCGCGTTGCCGGCAACATCGGCATGCTGGGCGCCGGCTACCCGGGCTATTACGCGCTCGGCGACGACGCCGCGCTGGCGCGGCTTCTCGCGCGCGCCATGCAGGAGCGCGCCTTCTACCACGAGCTGAGAGCCGCGCTGCACGAGCGGCGCGCGCGCTTTGCGCCCATGGCCGAGCGGCGCGCGCTGCACAGCGTGGTCCGGGAGCTGCTTCATTGAGGGCACGCGCGGCCACTCCCGTCCACGACGAGAACGATGGGCTCGAGCGCTTCGCTCGGGGCGCAGACCCGGCCGATGGCCGCGGCGCGCGGGTAGCCGCAGGCATGGAGCGCGCTCAGGCACGCGTCGGCCCGCTCGGCCGGGACGCTCGCGAGCAGGCCGCCGGCCGTCTGCGGGTCGAAGAGCAGCGGATAGCACGGGTGGCCGGCCGCCTCGCGCGGGTTGCGCAACGCGCGGCGCAGCCGCACGTTGGCCGGCTGCAGCGAGCTCAGCATGCCGGCCGCGCTGGTTTCCTCGGCGCCGTCCAGGACCGGAAGCGCCGAAAGGTCGAGCTCGACGGCAACGTTCGAAGGGCGCGTCATCTCCACCAGGTGGCCGAGCAGGCCGAAGCCCGTGACGTCGGTGCAGGCGGTCGCGCCGTGGCGGCGCAGGCACTGCGCCGCCAGGCGGCTCGACTGGGCCATCGAGGCGAGCGCGGCGTCGATCCAGCGCCCGCGCGCCCGCAGCCGCTCGTGCGCTACGAGCAGCGTGCCGGTGCCGATCGGCTTGGTGAGCACGAGCACGTCGCCCGGCCGCATGCCGCTCTTGCGCAGGACGCCGCTCATGTCCGCATCGACCAGGCCGTTGACCGCGAAACCGAGCGCGAGCTCCCGGCCCTCGCCCGTGTGCCCGCCCACCAGCGCGCACCCCGCCTCGTTCAGCACCTCGACGGCGCCCGACATCATCTGGAAGAGCACCTCCTCCACCTTCGCCTCGAGCCCGGCGGGCACGGTGGCGATCGCGGTGGCCGACTGGGCCTCGGCTCCCATCGCGAAGAGGTCGCCGAGCGCGTGGTTCGCGGCGATCCGGCCGAAGACATAGGGGTCGTCGATGAAGGCGCGGAAGAAATCCACCGAATGCACCATCGCCTTGCCGGGCGGCACGCGCACGACCGCGGCATCGTCGGGCGCATGCAGGCCGATCATGACGTCGCCGCGCTCCACCGGCCGCAGCGCGCCGAGCGCCCTCGAGAGCACCGTCGCGCCGACCTTGGCGCCGCAGCCGCCGCAGCGCATGGCGACCGCGTCGATCGCCTGCGCCGCCTCGTCCGCGTCGAGGCTGACCGGTGAGCCGAGCGCGGGCGCCTTCTGCGCCATTGCGGGAAGATGCTCGAACTTCGCCATGAAGCGCCGGTCGATCCAGTCCTTCCAGCGCCATACCCAGGCGCCCCGGCATCCCAGGGCGCCGCGCGAGGCGACCGCGTACCGGTCGCCGGTGCTGATCAGCGCGAGCCAGCGCCGCTGCGGCCGATAGGGCCTGAGCGCCCGGCCGAGGACGGAGCGGCGCAGATTCTCGGCAAGCCGGGGGCCCTGGCGCACGGCGAACACCCCGGCCTTTTCCAGCGGACGGTCCACCAGGCTGGCCACGTCGCCCGCGGCGAACACCTGCGGATCGGTGACCGACTGCAGGGTGCTCTTCACCTGGATGAAGCCGTCGGCATCGAGCGCGAGGCCGGTTTCGCGCAGCCAGGCCGCGCCGCCGGCTTGCGTCACCCAGATGATCTCGTCCGCCTCCACCTCCTCGCCGCGGGCGGTGCGTAAGCGTGTGGCGCACACCTCGCTGACGTCGGCATTGCAATGCAGGACCACGCCGCGGCTCGCGAGCAACCGCTCGAAAGCACGCCGTACCCACGCATTGTGCGTGGGCAGAATCGCGTCATCCCGGGTCAGCAGATGGAAGGCGAGCTCGTCGGGATCGCGTCCGAGCGCGCGCAGCTCGTTGCGCAGCCGGTATTGCAGCGCGAGCGTGAGCTCCACGCCGCCGGCGCCGGCCCCGACCACGGCCACGCGCGTCCTGCCCTCGTGCCGGCGCACGCGCTCGAGAAGCAGCCGCCAGCGCGCGTCGAAGTCATGGATGGGCTTGACGGGCACGGCGTGCTGCGGCGCGCCGGCGACGCGGTCCATGCGCGGCGCCGAGCCGATGTTGAGGGAAAGGCGGTCGTACGGCACCGGCGGGCGGGCGCGGCACAGCACGCGGCCAGCGGCACGATCGAGCCCCACGGCCTCGTCGCGCAGGAAGCGGGCGCCGGCGAACCGCGCGAGGCGGCGAAGATCGATGTGGACCTCGTCGTAGTCGTAGTGGCCGGCAATGTAGCCGGGCAGCATCCCCGAGTAAGGCGTATGCGTGTCGCGGCAGATCAGCGTGAGCCGCACCCCCGGCATCGGACGCATGCCGAAACGCCTGAGCACGGTGACGTGGCTGTGGCCGCCGCCGACGAGCACGAGATCCCGCAGGACAGGTCGCTCGAAGGATTGCATCGGCGATCGATCGTACCTGCGGCGGGCGCTAGTGACCGTGCCCGTGGTCGTGATCGTGGTGGTGGTGATGATGCGGCGCTTCGGCGCCGAGCTCCGGCTCGAAGGGCGCCTCCAGCACCGACGCCTCGAGGCCGAGCTTCGCCGCCAGCGCTTCGAGCTCGGGCAGGTACGCCGCGCGCACGAAGGCCTCGCCGAACTGCACGGCGACGTGGCCGCTGCCGAGCAGGTAGCCGATGACGGCGGCATGCCGCGGCTGCGCGCAGCGCACCTCGAGCACGCGCTCGGGCTGCGCCTCGATGCGGTAGATCTTGCCGTCGTCCGCGGTGGCGAGCTCGCCGCCGCGCACCGGCTCGCCCCGCGCCAGGCGGCGCTCGGCGAACGGCAGGTACAGCGTGCCGGCGATCTTCGCGTTGTAGGCCGCGGCGTTGGTCCTCAGCTTCGCGACGAGCTTGGTCACGCGGCGTTTCCGCGCTCGGCGGCCACGGCGCGCGCCAGGCGCGCCAGGCCCTCGGCGAGCTTGTCCTGCGAGGCGGCGAAGCACCAGCGCACGTAGCCTTCGCCGTGCGGCCCGAAGGCCGAGCCGGGCGCAAGACCCAGGCCGTAGCCGCGCACGAGACGCTTGCAGAACTCGAGGCTGTCGTGCACGCCCTCGACGCGGAAGAACGCGTACATGGTGCCCTCCGGCGTCGCCGCCTGCACGCCCGGGAGCGCCTCCAGTCCGCGCACGAGGAAGTCGCGCGCCGCGCGATAGCGCTCCAGGGACCGTGCGATGATCGGCTCGCCCTCGCGCAGCGCGGCGATCGCGGCGCGCTGCACGAACACCGGCGCGCACGAGGTGTTGTACTCGATCAGCTTGCCGAGGTCCGCCATCAGCGGCGGCGGCAGCACCAGCCACCCCAGGCGCCAGCCGGTCATGAGCCAGGCCTTGGAGAAGGTATTGGCGCTGATCACGCGGTCGCCGGGCTCGCGCAGGGCGAGGAACGAGGGCGCGACGCCGCCCGGACCGTAGTACAGCCGCTCGTAGGGATCGTCGGCGATGATCCAGATGCCGTGGCGCCGGCAATGCGCAAGCAGCGCCTGCTGCTCCTCGCGCGAGACGGTCCACCCGGTCGGGTTGTTCGGCGAGTTGAGATAAAGCGCGCGCGTTCCCGGCGTCAGCGCATCGAGCAGCCGGTCGAGGTCCAGGCGCCACGCGCCCGCGCGCAGCTCGAGCGGCACCGTGCGCACCCGCGCCCCGAGGATGCGCGGGATCTCGAGCAGGTTCGGCCACAGGGGCACCACCTCGACCACGTCGTCGCCGGGGTCGAGCAGCAGCTGCGACGCCAGCATCAAAGCGTTCACGCCGGCGCTCGCCACCGCGATCTCCGCGGTCTGCGCGCGCCCATGCAGGCGCGCGACGTAGGCCGCGATCGCCTCGCGCAGCTCCGGGATGCCCAGGTTGTGGGTGTAGAAGACCTCGCCCGCCTCGATCGAGGCGATGCCGGCGCGGCGGATCGCCGGCGGCGTCGGCTCGTCGGGCTCGCCCACCCAGAACGGCAGCACGTCGGGGCGTCCCAGGCCCTCGTTATAAAGCTCGCGGATGCGGGAGGCGGCCAGGGCGCGCACCGCGGCGCGCGCCGAAAGCGTGGATTCGGCTTTCATGAATCCACCTATTTTAGACTCCCGAAAAAGGGGCTCCGAACAAGAATGTCGAAAGACCGGCTCTCGCTTCTTGCCGCGGTCGCGGTCATGGCGGCATGGGGGGTCAACTTCTCGTTCGTGAAGCACGTGCTCGCCGAGATCGGCGTGGGCGCGTTCCTGTTCGTGCGCTTCACTGCCCTGCCGCTGCTCGGGCTCGCGCTCATGCTGGCGGTGTTTCGCGGCACCGTCCTTCGCACCTGGCCGCGGCGCGAAGACCTGCCGCGCTTCATCGCCTGCGCCCTGGTGGGCCATGCGCTGCACCTGTGGGCGGTGATGGTGGGGATGGATCTCTCCACCGCGTTCTCCTCCTCGCTCGTGCTCACGACGGCGCCCCTGTTCACGCTGCTCATCCTCGCGGCGGGCGCCGAGCGGCTGCGCCGCGAGCAGCTCGCGGGCACGCTGGCCGCCTGCGCCGGCATCGCCCTTTTCCTGGGCGACAAGCTCGCCGCCGGCGCCGCGCGCGCCGGGCTGGGGGACCTGCTGCTGATCGGCGCCGCGGCGCTCTTTTCCCTCTACACCGTGCTCGCGCAGCCGCTCGCGCAACGCTACGGGCCGCTGCCCGTGCTCGCGTACACCCTGCTCTTCGCGGCGCCCTTCATCCTGGTCGCGACGCTGCCCGCTTTCCTCGCGACGCCGGCCGCCGCCTATACCCCGGCCGTGTGGACCGGGCTTCTCTGGGCGCTGATCGTGTCCTCGTTCTTCGGCTGGATGCTCTGGACCTGGGTGAACATCGTGCGCGGCATCGCGCGTTCCGCCCCGTTCGCCTACCTCATGCCGCCGATCGCCGGCCTGGTGGCGTGGTGGACCCTCGGCGAGACCTTCAGCGGCCTCAAGCTCGCGGGCGCGGCGATCACGCTGGCCGGCGTGGCCTACGCGCAGTTCGGGCGGCGGCCCGCCGCCCGGGAACCCTAGCCGCCCGCGCCCAGGCAGCGGCGGAAGAGCTCCGCCGCGGTGCGCACGCCGAGCTTCTGCATGATGCGCGCGCGGTGGAACTCCACCGTCTTCACGCTGATGGCGAGCTCCTCGGCGATCTGCCGGCTCGGCTTGCCGTCGAGCACCCGGCGCAGCACCTCGCGCTGGCGCGCGCTCAGCAGCTCCTGCGGCGCCGCGGCGGGCTCGGCTGCAGGCTCGCCCTCGAAGCGCTCCAGCGCCGCCAGCACCTGCGAGAGCAGGCGCTCGTCGTCGAACGGCTTCTCGATGAAGTCGAAGGCGCCCTTGCGCATGGCATCCACCGCCATCGGGATGTCGCCGTGGCCGGTGATGAAGATCACCGGCACGTGCACGCCGCGGCGCAGCAGCTCTTCGTGCAGCACGGTGCCGGTCATGCCCGGCATGCGGATGTCCAGCAGCACGCAGCAGCGCTGCGTGAGGTCCGCGTCCTCGAGGAACGCGTCGGCCGAGGCGAACGCGTCGACCTCCAGCGCAGCCGTGCGAAAGAGCAGCTTGAGGGCGCTGCGCACCGCGTGGTCGTCGTCCACGATGTAGACGCGGCTCATGCCGAGGCCCCTGGCAGGGTGAACGAGAACACGGCGCCGGGCGCGGCCGGGTCGTCGCGATGCGGCCGATGGCGCAGCGCCCCGCCGTGCGCCTCGACGATTGAGCGGCAGATCGACAGCCCCAGCCCCAGCCCGCCGGGCTTGGTGGTGACGAACGGATCGAACAGGCGCTCGCGCACCTCGCCCGGCACGCCGTCGCCGATGTCGGCCACCGATACGGTGCCGCTGCCGTCGGGCTCCAGGTGGGTCGCCACGGTGATGCGCCGCCGCTCGCGCGGCAGGCCCTGCACCGCCTCGACCGCGTTGCGCACGAGGTTGAGCGCAACCTGCTCGATCAGCAGGCGGTCGGCGCGCACCACCGGCGCCTGCTGCGCGAGGCGCCGCTCGAAGGCGATGCCCGCGTCGCGCGCCTCGGGCTCGGCCAGGCGCAGCGCCGCGCCCACCACCTCGTTCAGGTTCTGCCCGGTGAACGCCGGCCCGGGCGGGCGCAGCAGGTCGCGCAGGCGCTGGATGATCTTGCCGGCGCGCTTCGCCTGGTCGCGGCAGATGTGCATCGCCTGCTGCAGCTCGCCGGGGTCCGGGTTGCCCGACTGCAGCATGCGCATGCAGCTGTGGTTATAGGTGGCGATGGCGGCGAGCGGCTGGTTCAGCTCGTGCGCGATGGCCGAGGCGAACTCGCCCAGCGCGATGAGCCGCGCGGTGCGGTGCGCGGCATCGCGGTGCTTGGCGAGCAGCTCGCGCGCGCGCCGCTCGTCGGTGACGTCGGAAAGGACGCACAGGCGCGCGCTGCGCCCGTCGCTCCAGCGCAGCCGGTGGGAGCGCAGCACATACCAGCGGTCTCCAGCGACGTTCTGCATCTCGCCGCCCTCCTGCGGGCGCGGCCGCAGCGCGCCGAACGCCTCGGCATAGCGCTCGTTGCGGTACAGGACCTCGCCGCTGCGCAGGTCCTCCACGTACACCGGGTCGCTCAGCGCCTCCATCGCCGCGGCGAAGCGCTCGTCGGAGCGCTGCAGCGCCTCGTGCAGCCGCGCGATCACCTCCACCAGCAGCACGAACAGCAGCGCCGCCATGACGCTCTCGACGAAGTGCGGCGCGAGGGCGTGCCAGCCGGCGCCCGCGAGGGCCGCTACCGCGAGGCCGCCGCGCCGGCCGCTCGCCCAGCTTGCCAGCGCGATCGGGATGAAATAGAGAAGCTGCAGCTGCGTGGCCACCCCGGTGGCGTAGCTCGCCGCGGTGATCAGGGCGACCAGCGCGAGGCTCGCGACGACCGTGCCGGCGCCGCACAGCTCGTCGCGCCGCCACGACAGCCCCGCCGGGGACAGGGTTCGGGCCGAGCGCATGAGGGCGAGCTTACCGCGTTCGAGCGCCCGCCGCCGCGCTAGGGTTTCCCCCAATTGTTGCGCCCGGGCAGGTGAATTAGCCTCGCGCGGACGATGGGGGAACGGATGGACGGCGATGCCGGACCATGAGCAGCGGCTGAAGAACGCGGTAGCCGATTTCGAGCGCCTGCTCACCGCGGTGACGGAGCTCGTTCGGGCGAAGAACGGCAACCCCGGCCTGCTCCGCGCCTACGACGACGCCTGCGAGCACATCATCCGCGACCTGCGCAGCGACGGCATCCCGGACGAGCAGGTCCAGACCATCCACAAGGCGATGGCGCGCCTGCGCCTCGCCTTCGAAGAGCGGGACCGCTGAGCTAGAACGCGAAGCGGCGGAAGGCCGCCGCGGCCCGATCGATCCCGGCCGCATCGACGTCGCGATGGGTCACGAGCCGCAGCCGCGCGCCCGGGAGCACCGCGACCCCGTGCGTTGCCAGATGCTCGGCGAGCGCCGCCGCGCGCTCCGCCGCAATGCGCACGAAGACCATGTTGGTGTGCTGCTCGACCGCGAGGCCGAGCGCGCGCAGCGCGTCGGCGAGGCGCGCGGCATGGGCATGGTCGAGCGCCAGGCGCTCGACATTGTGCTCGAGCGCATAGAGGCCCGCGGCGGCGAGGATGCCCGCCTGGCGCATGCCGCCGCCCAGCATTTTCCTCGCCCTTCTCGCCTTTCGAATGACGTCTGCGTTGCCCACGAGCACGGTCCCGGCAGGCGCGCCCAACCCCTTGGAGAGGCACGCCGACACCGAGTCGAAGCCGGCGCACAGCGCGCGCACGCTGGTGCCGAGCGCGGTCGCGGCATTGAAGATGCGCGCGCCGTCGAGGTGCGTGGCGAGGCCGTGGCGCCGCGCCAGCGTCAGCGCATCGTCGAGGTAGGCCCGGGTCAGGACACGGCCCGAAATGGTGTTCTCGAGCGCGAGCAGCCGGGTGCGCGCGAAATGCGCGTCGTCCGGCTTGATCGCCGACTCGACCTCGGCAAGGTCCAGGCTGCCGTCCGGGCGGTTGGCGATCGCCTGCGGCTGGATCGAGCCCAGCACCGCCGCGCCGCCCGCCTCGTAGCGGTACGAATGCGCCTCCTGGCCGACGATCATCTCGTCGCCGCGCTGGCAGTGGCTCATGAGCGCGGCGAGATTGGACTGCGTGCCCGAGGGGAAGAAGAGCGCCGCCTCGAAGCCGAACACTTCCGCCGCCCGCGCCTGCAGCCGGTTCACCGTCGGATCGTCGCCGAGCACGTCATCGCCCAGCGGCGCTTCCATCATGGCCCGGCGCATGCCGGCGCACGGCCGGGTGACGGTATCCGAGCGAAGGTCGACGATGGGAAGCGGCGCGGCGTCTTCGGGCACGGCGCGAGTGTACCCCTCCGGCCGCCCGCCCCGGTCAAGGGGCGGAGGGAGCGCTCGCCGGAGCAAGGGGGATGGTTTTGCGCAGGTGCAGCCACTCATCGGCGCAGGCGACGAGAAGGCGCCCGGCCTCCATGCGCACCGAGCCCGGCGCCGCTTCGCAAGGCTCGCCGGTCAGCGCGACCTTCAGCACGCCGACTTCGCCGTCGCCGACCGGCGCGCGCGGCGCGCCCCACGGCGACGGATAGGGGTGGTAGTCGCAAGCGCGCACGAAGGCGTCGATTCGCCGCCCGGCGGCGTTCCAGGCAATGCGTCCGTCCTGTGGCGCACGGCGGCCGAAGTAGCGCCGGCGCGAGAGATCCTGCGGCAAGGCGGGCAGCGCGCCCGGGTCCTCGGCCAGCGTCGCGAGCAGACGCTCGATGAGCGGCAGGCCCTTCTCCACGCAGCGAAGCGCGAGGGAAAGCCCCGTGTCGTCGGCACGCACCTCGAAGCGCTCCTGGAAGACGATGGCGCCGGTGTCGATGCCGGGCTCCATCCGGTGCAGCGTGACCCCGTGGACGCGCTCGCCGTGGTAGAGGGCCCAGCTCGGCGCATTGAGCCCCGCGTAGTCGGGAAGCGGTCCCGGGTGCAGGTTGAACGCGCCAAGGCGCGGCACGTGCAGCAGCGCCGCGGGAAGGATGTACAGCGAATGGACATTCAGCAGAACATCGATGCCGGCGAGCTCCTTGACGAGCTGCGGATCGCGCACCCGCGCGGCGGGCAGCGGCGCCACGCCCAGGCGCTGCGCGAGGCGCCAGACCGCGCCGCCGGGCGCCGCGAGCAGCGCGCTCAGCTCGTGCGGCCCGCGCGCCAGCATCTGCAGCGTTCGCGCTCCGGCGCCTTCTTCCGCGAGGAGCGCGATCTTCATGGCGCGCCATTATCGCGGCCGGCCGCACCGGCGGGTTCCGCGGCGCGCGTAGTCCGAAAGGCCCGGCGGCCGCACCGGAAAACCACGACCGGGACGTAACTTCCCTGCGGTCCAATGCCCTGAGACCGGAACGACGGAACCATGGATCGCTTCAAGGTACAACCCGCCCCCATCGAGATCTTTTCCACCAGCCCGCAGTCGAAGGACCTGCCGCGCGAGCGCTACCTCGCCCACGTCGCCGAAGTGGCGCGCTGGAGCGAGGAGGCCGGCTGCACGGGCATCCTCGTCTATACGGACAATTCCATCGTCGACCCGTGGCTGGTCGCGCAGGTCGTCCTGCAGAGCACCGCGCGCCTCGCCCCCCTGGTCGCGACCCAGCCGGTGTACATGCACCCTTACGCCGTCGCCAAGATGGTGGCGAGCCTCGGCTTCATGTACCAGCGCCGGCTCTGGCTCAACATGGTCGCCGGCGGCTTCAAGAACGACCTCGCGGCGCTGAACGACGATACGCCGCACGACAAGCGCTACCAGCGCCTGACGGAATACACCCTCATCATCAAGAAGCTGCTGCAGTCCCCCGAGCCGGTGACCTTCGAAGGCGAGTTCTACCGGGTGAAGAACCTGCGCATGACGCCGCCGCTCGACGCGGGCCTTGCCCCCGGCATCCTGGTGTCGGGTTCCTCGCCCGCGGGCCTGGAAGCCGCGCGCGCCATCGGCGCAACCGCGGTGAAGTATCCGCAGGCGCCGAAGGCCTACCTCGGCACGCCGGCGCCCGAAGGCATCGGCTGCGGCGTGCGCGTGGGCATCGTCGCGCGCGAGACGGAAGCCGAAGCCTGGGCCGCGGCCCAGGCGCGCTTTCCCGCCGACCGCGCCGGGCAGATCGCGCACAAGCTCGCCATGAAGGTCTCGGACTCGCACTGGCACAAGCAGCTCTCCGAGGCGGCGCAGGCCGAAGGCATGCGCGAGGGCGCCTACTGGATGTGGCCGTTCGAGAACTACAAGACCTTCTGCCCCTACCTCGTGGGCGACTACGACCAGGTGGCCGAGCAGATCGCGCTCTACCTGCAGATGGGCTACCGCACCTTCATCCTCGACATTCCGCCGAGCCGCGAGGAGCTCGACCATATCGGCCGCGTGTTCGGCCGCGCTCGGGCGCTCGCCACGGGGGAAATCAAGCAATGACCGGCCTGCTCCAGGCGCTGGTGACGCGCCAGGCCGAGCGCCGCCCCGAAGCGACCGCGCTGGTGTGCGGCGACGAGCGCCTCACCTACGGCGAGCTCGAGGCGGCCGCCGCGCGCCTCGCCCGCGTGCTGCGCGCGGCGGGCTGCCGGCCCGGCGACCGGGTGTGCTTCCTCGCGCCGAAGTCCATCGCGCCGCTCGTGTGGATGCTCGGCATCCTCAAGGCAGGCGCGATCCACGTTCCGCTGGATGCCGCGAGCCCCGCGGCACGGACGCGCCGCATCATCGCCGCCTGCGAGCCGAGCCTGCTGCTCGCCGCGGGCGCCGCCGAGCCGCTGCTCGCGGAAATGGCGCCCGGGATTCCCGTGGGCTGGCTCGACCCGGAGCCCCCCAAGGCGCTCGCGCCCGCGTTCGGGCCGGCGGACGTGGAGCGCGCCGACACGGCGCCGCTCGAGTGCCCGCGGCGGCCCGAGGACCCGGCGCACATCCTCTTCACGTCGGGCTCCACCGGGATGCCCAAGGGCGTGGTGATCACGCACGCCAACGTCAGCGCGTTCATCGAGTGGGGGGTGCGCCATTTCGGGTTGAACGAGACCGATCGCCTGTCGGGCCACACGCCGCTGCACTTCGACCTTTCGACCTTCGACATCTTCGGCGCGTATGCCGCCGGCGCCGAGCTGCACCTCGTGCCCCCCGACACGGCGCTGCTGCCGCACCGGCTTGCCGAGTTCATCCGCGCCTCGCGGCTCACGCAGTGGTTCTCGGTCCCCTCGGTGCTCAACTACATGGCGAAGTCCGACGCCGTGGCGCAGGGCGACTTCCCCGAGCTGCGCCGCGTGCTGTGGTGCGGCGAGGTGCTGCCGACGCCCGCGCTGATCTACTGGATGACGCGCCTGCCGCACGCGCGCTTCACCAACCTCTACGGGCCCACCGAGACCACGATCGCCAGCAGCTACTACGACGTGCCCGCGTGCCCGCAATCGGCCGCCGAGCCCATCCCCATCGGCGTCGCCTGCGACGGCGAGGAGCTGCTGGTGATGGACGGCGAGCTGTGCATCGGCGGCGTGGGCATGAGCCCGGGCTACTGGCGCGACCCGGCGAAGACCGCGGCGGCGTTCGTGCCGCACCCCGTACGCGCCGGCGAGCGCATCTATCGCACGGGCGACCTCGCCCGCCTGCGCGCGGACGGGCTGGTGGAGCTCATCGGGCGCGCCGACACCCAGATCAAGAGCCGCGGCTACCGCATCGAGCTGGGCGAAATCGAAGCCGCGCTCGCCTCGATCGCGAGCCTGCGCGAGAGCGCGGTGGTGGCGATTCCGACCGACGGCTTCGAGCAGTGGCTCATCTGCTGCGCCTATGTGCCGCTCCCCGGCACCTCGCTCACCGCCGCGGCGCTGCGCGCGGCGCTCGCGCGCCTGGTCCCCGCTTACATGCTCCCCGCGCGCTGGCAGGAGCTCCCCGCCCTGCCGCGCAACGCGAACGGCAAGGTGGACCGCCCGCGCCTGAAGGAACAATTCGCTCTTGCCACGGAATCATGCCCCCACCCGCTGCCCTCGTACGCGAACTGAGCGATCTTTTCCGGGACAAGCTCTTCATCGACGTGCCGTCGGCCGAGACCGACCTCATCGACAGCGGCCTCCTGGACTCGCTGCAGCTCGTGCAGCTGCTGCTGCAGGTCGAGCAGCAGCTCGGGCTGCGCCTGCCGCTGGAGGAGGTCGACCTGGACGACCTGCGCTCCATCGCCCGCCTGGCCAAGCTGATCTGCGCGCGCACCGCGAAGGCCGCCTGATGCCGGGATTCGCCGTGCGGCCGTTCGCCGTGCCGGACGCGGCGCAGGTCGCGGCGCTGCACGCGCGCGTGTACCCGCGCGCGCCCTGGGACTCGCCGGCCGAATGCGCGGCGTATTTCCGCGAGCTGCTGTTCCGCAACCCCTGGCAGGACCCCGAGCTTCCCTCGTGGGTCGCGGTGGAGGACGGGCAAGTCATCGGCTTTCTCGGCGTGCTGCCGCGGCGCATGCGCGCCGGGGGCCGCACGCTGCGCGTGGCGGTGGGCTGCCAGTTCATGGTGGACCCGGAGCGGCGCGCCAGCTTCGCCGCCATTGCGCTGCTGCGCCAGTACTTCGGCGGCCCGCAGGACATCGCGATCGCCGACGGCGCGAACGAGGCCTCGCGGGCGTGCTGGCAGGCGGCGGGCGGGACGGCCTCGCCGCTGCACAATCTGCACTGGGTGCGCCTG
>DATLGR010000330.1:0-8733 GCA_035540415.1 Burkholderiales bacterium
GAGGAGGGCAGGGTGGTGCTTGCCGCCGCGCGGCGCCGGCTGCCGCAGGCCGAGACCGCGGTGCGCCTGGGCTTTCCCGCCGAGACCATCGTGCGCGAAGCCGAGCGCGTGCGCGCCGCGGCCATCGTGATGGGCACCCGCGGCGCGGGCGCGCTGCACGGCTTCGCGCTCGGCTCGGTGGCGCTTCGCGTGGTCCACGCGGCGCCGGTGCCGACGCTGCTCGTCAAGCCGCAGGCGCGCCTGCCGGAGGCCTTTGGCCGGCGCCTGCGCGTGCTCCTTCCCATGGACGGCTCCGAGCCCGCGCTGCGCGCCGCGCGCACGCTCGTCGCCTCGCGCGCGCTCTTCGGCGCCCTCGACGTGCACCTCGTCTATGTCCAGCAGCCGCTCACGCTCATCGAGACCGTGCTGCCGCCGCACGACGACGTGATCGCGCAGTGGTCCCCCCGCGAGGGCGAGGAGGCGGCGCAGGCGGCGCGCGAGCTCCTGCGCGGCGCCGGCATCGCCAACCACCTGCACCTCACCGTGGGCGACCCGGCGCGCGAGATCACGCTCCTCGCCGAGCAGACGGGCAGCGAGCTCATCGCGCTCGGCACCCGCGGCCTCGGCGCCGCGCACCATGCCTTCATCGGCTCGGTCGCCCTCAAGGCCGCTGCCGGCGCCGACATCCCCGTCCTCCTCGTGCGCTGACCCGGAATTCGGGGTCAGGGTCGTAATTGTCCGGGGGTTATCCGACGATCAGCGTGGCGGCCTGTTCGGCCGCCTTGCGGGCGCGCGCGGCGAGCGCCTCCTCGGAGGCGCTGCTGATGGGGTGCTCGATCACCACGTAGCGGTAGCCCTCGGCGCCGAGCGCCCGCGCCATCATGTCCGCGGCGCTCGTGAAGGAGGCCGTCATGATGCCGGCCGCGGGCAGCCCGAGCTTCTCGGCGATCACGGCGTCGTGCAGACTGCACGACGAGCAGCTCCCTCAGTCGCCGATGCCGGAGACGAGCGCGTGCCACTTCGCCGAGTCGCGCAGAAGCGGCGGCTCGGCCGGCGCGCTGTAGTTCGATTTGGTGAGGCGCACCACCTCGGCCACGCCGTAGCGGCCCTTGAGCTCGCGCTCCAACGCGTCGAAAAACGGCTTGGTGCCCTTCTTGCCATTCGACAGGATGGCGAGCGTCTTGCCCGCGAGCGTCTCGAGCCGCCTGGCGCGCTCGAACGGCGCCCCGGACGACTCGTGCGAAGGGTCGAGGATCTCGATCGCCATCAGACCTCGCAGTCTACACACGCGCCGATGGCGAGCGTGACCGCGTCGCTCTTCGAGCCATACCAGGGCGGGATCACCGCGCCGAAGCCGCCCGCCGGCCCGCCCGCGGCGATCACCAGGAGGTCCTCCGGCGAGCGCAGCGCCGCGTACTCCTTGTCGGCGTGCGCGCCCACCACGCTGCCCTTGCCGCACTGCGCCCACTCGCCGCGCCGGATGCGCGCCTTCTCGAACATGTACTGCCGCACGTCGGCCTTGCTCCAGCCGGCCGCGTCGAAGTGCGCGCGAAGCTGCGGCGGCAGCACCAGCGCGTAGTTCCCCGGCCAGATCGAGTAATGGCGCATCACCGCGCGGATCTCGGAAGCCGCGGTGTCGAGGATCTCCTCCGGCTTCGTCGTCCACTCGTTCATGAACTGCCGCGGTGCCCCCGCCGCCATCACCGTCACCGACGAGGCGTGCTGCGGCGCGCCGCGCTCCTCCGCGAGCGGCTTCCACGGCGTGCCCTCCTCGTCCTCGGCGATGCAGTAGCTCAGCTTGCCCGGATGGCCGAGCGTCGAGCGGTCCACGTCCCCGGGCCGCACGTCCATGAGGTTGCGCAGCGCAAGGCGCACCGCCCGCCCGATCGCCGTCGAGGCCCGGTCGCTCCCGCCCAGCGCGTTGAACGACCCGCTCATGCCCAGCTCCTTCCTCACCGGGCCGTTCACCACCACCAGCACCGCGCACCCGCCCGTGCTCGCCGTCGCCCCGTGCAGCAGAAACGGCTCGCGCAGCATCGCCGTGAACGCCGCCACCACCACCGGGAAGTGCGACGGCAGGCACCCCGCCATCACCGCGTTGACCGCCAGTTTCTCCGCCGTGATCGGCCGGCTCCTCACCTGCTCGATCCCCACCAGCTGCTCCGGCGCCATCAGCGTCCACTCCAGGCACGCGCGCACCGCCTCCGGCGTCGGCGGCACCACCGGCAGCCCGTCCGTCCAGCCCCGGCTATGGAAGAACTCCTGCACCCCCGAGGGATCCTCGAGGGTGTACCGCTTCGACGCGAGCGCGCTCTCCGCCTTCACAACGCCGATCCTATCGGTAAACTGCCCGAACCCGTCATGGCCATCCTCATCCGCTATTGCGCCGCTTGAGGCTATAAGCCCGAGGCCCTCCGTGTGAAGGCCTGGTTCGAAGCCCGCAACCGGGGACCGGTCGAGATCCAGCCCGGCACCTCCGGGCAGTTCGACGTCACGATCGACGGCAAGCTCGTCTACTCGCGCTTCCGGACCGGGCGGTTCCCCGGCGACGATGACCTCGAGCAGGTCGGACTTTAGAGGTCAGCGACAGTCAGCTATGCCCGTGGGGTCTGACCCCGATCTTCAGACGAGCTTGTTTTCGAGGGCGTAGCGCACGAGCTCGGCGGTGCTGCCGAGCTGGAGCTTCTCGAGGATGCGGGTCTTGTGGGTGCTGACGGTCTTGACGGAGAGGTGCAGGCGCTCGGCGATCTCGGTGGGGGCGAGGCCGTCGACGAGGAGGCGCAGGACCTCGAACTCGCGGTCGGAGAGGGCCTCGTGGGGCTGGCGCGAGGCGCCGACGAGGCCGGCGGCGGCGGCCTCGCTGATGTGCACGCCGCCGGCGGCGATCTTGCGCAGGGCGCCGAGGAGCTGCTCCGCGGCGCTGTCCTTGGTGAGGTAGCCCGAGGCGCCGGCCTTGAGCGCGCGCGCGGCGTACTGGTGCTCGCCGTGCATCGACAGGACGAGGAGCTTGAGCTTCGGCCGCTCGAGCTTCAGGCGCTTGATGAGGTCGAGGCCGGCGAGGCCGGGCATGGACATGTCGAGCATGGCGAGGTCGTAGTCGTTGGCGCGCACCAGGGCGAGCGCCTCGTCGCCGCTTGCCGCCTCGGCGGCGACCTCGAAGTCGGGAGCGGCGGCGAGGATGCGCTTCAGCCCGTCGCGCACGATCTTGTGGTCGTCGGCGATGAGGAGGCGGATCACGGCGCCACGGCCTCGCGCGCGGGCGCGGGCAGCGGCACGCGCAGGCGCAGGCGCGTGCCGCCGCGCGGCGCGCGCGCCACCTCGAAGCTGCCGCCAAGGTAGGTGATGCGCTCGCGCATGCCCTTCAGGCCGAGAGAGCGCGACTTCGTCACGTCCTGCGGCGCGATGCCGCGGCCGTCGTCCTCGACCTCCACGTCGATGCCGCCGGCGTCGGCGGCAAGCACGATCCAGGCGCTCTTCGCGCCCGAGTGGCGCGCGACGTTGGTCAGCGACTCCTGCAGCGCGCGGTACACCGCGGTGGCGACCGGCTTGGGCGCGTCGGCGAGGTGCTCGGCGCCGACCACCTTCATGTCGCAGCCCACCCCCGATCGCTTGGCGAACTCGTCCACCAGCCAGCTCGCCGCGTCGGCGAGCCCCAGGTCGTCGAGCATCAGCGGGCGCAGGTCGGCCGAGATGCGGCGCGTGGTGCTCACGGTCTGGTCGAGGAGCGCGCCCATGTCGCCGAGCTTCCCGGCGAGCCCGCCGTCCGCGGCGGCGTGCTCGCGCAGCCAGGCGAGGTCCATCTTGAGCGCGGTGAGGAGCTGGCCGAGCTCGTCGTGCAGCTCGCGGGCGATGAGGGTCTTTTCCTCCTCGCGCGCCTCGAGCACCCGTGCGGAGAGCTCGCGCAGCTCCTCGCGCGAGGCGTGCAGCGCGTCCTCGGCCTGCTTGCGCAGCGTGATGTCGCGCAGGATCACGGTGTACAGGGTCTTGCCGTCCTCCGCGGCCTGGGAAATCGAGGCCTCGATCGGGAACTCGTCGCCGTCGGCGCGTAGCGCCCACAGCGTGGTGACGTCGCCCATCTTGCGGCTGGTGACGCCGGTGGCGCCGAAGCGCGCGACGTGGCCTCGGTGCGCGCCGCGGAAGCGCTCCGGGATGAAGCGGTCCAGGCTCGCGCCGAGGGCCTGGGCGCGTTCGCAGCGGAAGAGCCGCTCGGCGGCGCGGTTGAAGAGCACGATTTTCTGCTCCTCGTCCACGGTGATCACCGCGTCCATGGCCGAGTCGACGATCGCGGCGAGGCGCGCCTGCGCCGCGTCGAGCGCCGTGCGCATGCGCTCGGCCTCGGCCTGGTTGCGCAGGCGCACGGTGATGTCGCGCAGGATCACGGTGTAGAGGCGCCTGCCGCCCTCCAGCGCCTGCGAGATCGAGGCCTCGATCGGGAACTCGTCGCCGTCGGCGCGCAGCGCCCACAGCGTGGTGGTGTCGCCCATCTTGCGGCTCGTGACGCCGGTGGCGCCGAAGCGCTCGACGTGGCCGCGGTGGGGGCCGCGGAAGCGCTCGGGGATGAAGCGCTCGAGCGGCCGGCCGAGCGCCGCCTCGCGGGAGCAGCGAAAAAGCTTCTCCGCGGCGCGGTTGAAGAGCACGATGTGCTGCGCCTCGTCGACCGTGATGATGGCGTCCATGGCCGAGTCGAGCACCGCGCCGAGGCGCGCCTCGCTCGCCTCCGAGCGGCCTTCGGCCATCAGCACCTCGCGCGCGGCCACCAGGATGCCGGCGCCGATCACCAGCATGTCGGCGAGGATCACCGTGCCGAGGAGCCACGGCGCCTCGGTCCCCCGGATGAAGGCCGCCACGTTGGCCGCGAGCAGCGCGACGAGCGCCGCCGCCCCGGCGCCGACCACTACCGGGTGCTGAAATAGGCTGCGTTTGACCGAGGTCAACCCGCGCGGCCGCTCAGGACGCATAGTCGGTGCCATGAATTACCCGGCGAACACGCTCGTCATCGACCCGATGCTGATCCGCAAGTACGACGTGGCGGGCCCGCGCTATACGTCGTATCCGACCGCGGACCGCTTCGTGGAGGCGTTCGGCGAGCGCCAGCTCGCGCAATGGCTCGAGAAACGCAATATCGGCGGATTCAGTCAGCCCCTGTCGGTCTACGTCCATCTGCCCTTCTGCGAGAGCATCTGCTACTACTGCGGCTGCAACAAGATCGTCACCCGCGACCACCGCAAGTCGGCCAAGTATATCAACTACTTGGAGAAGGAAATGGCGCTCCTCGGCGAGCGCCTGGGCGCCGGCACGACGATCGGCGAGCTGCACTGGGGCGGGGGCACGCCCAACTTCCTCGCGCGCGAAGAGACGCGAACACTGATGGCGGCGCTCGACGCGCGCCTGCCGCGGCAGCCCGGCGCCCAGTGCTCGATCGAGATCGACCCGCGCCGCGCCGCCGCCGGAGACGTCGCGTTTTTGGCGAGCCTCGGCTTCAACCGCGTCTCGATCGGCGTGCAGGACTTCGACCCCGCGGTGCAGCGCGCGGTGCACCGGGTGCAGGACGAGGCGCTCGTGCGCCGCGCCGTCGAGGAGGCGCGCGCGAGCGGCTTCCGCTCGGTGAACTTCGACCTGATCTACGGCCTGCCCCGGCAGACGCTCGACAGCTTCGACCGGACCCTCGAGCGCGTGCTCGAGCTCGCGCCCGACCGCATCGCGCTCTACAGCTACGCGCACCTGCCGCGGCTCTTCAAGCCCCAGCGGCGCATCGCCCAGGCCGACCTGCCCTCCGCCGAAGCGAAGCTCCAGATCATGACTCTCGCCATCGGCCGGCTCACGCGCGCGGGCTACCTCTACATCGGCATGGATCACTTCGCGCGTCCCGACGACGAGCTCGCGTACGCCCAGGCGCACGGGCAGCTCAAGCGCAGCTTCCAGGGCTACTGCACGCAGCAGTCCGATCTGCTCGCCCTGGGCGTCTCGGCCATCGGCCAGATCGGCCCGACGTACTACCAGAACGCGAAGCGGCTCGACGACTACTACGCGGCGCTCGACGCCGGGCGCCTGCCGGTCGCGCGCGGCGTCGAGCTCACCGCCGACGACCTCGTGCGCCGCGCCGTGATCCACGCGCTGCTGTGCCATTTCCGCGTCTCGATCGAGTCGATCGAGCTCGCCTACCTCATCGATTTCCGGCGCTACTTCGCCCCCGAGATGGGCGAGCTGCAGGCGCTCGCCGCCGAAGGGCTCGTGGAGCTGACCCCCGACTGGATCGAAGTCAAGCCGCGCGGCCGGCTGCTCGTGCGCGCCGTGTGCATGGTGTTCGACCGCTACCTGCGCGAGCGCGCCGAGCGCGAGCGCTACTCCCGGGTGATCTAGGGGTGGAGCCGATCGCCGTGCTCGCGATGCTCGGCCTGGGCCTCGCCTCGGGCCTGCACTGCCTCGGCATGTGCGGCGGCATCGTCACCGCGTTCTCGATCCGGGGCCGCAGCCCGAATGGCGCGCGCCTGCTGGCGTTCAACGCCGGGCGCATCACGACGTATGCCGCGGGCGGCGCCGCGGCCGGCGCGGTGGGCGCGCTCGGCTGGTACGCCGCGGGCGGCGCGCAGGCGCTGCTCTACGCCGCGGCGAACGTGATGCTCATCGCCGTGGGCCTGCACGTCGCCGGCGTGCGCACCCCGCTGCTGTGGGCCGAGCGCCTGGGCGTGCCGCTCTGGCGGCGGGTGCAGCCGGTGGCCGCGCGCCTTGCGCGGCGCACCGATATTGCCGGCGCCTACGGCGCCGGGCTCGCCTGGGGCGCGCTCCCCTGCGGCCTCGTGTACGCGGCGCTCGTGGCGGCCGCCTTCGCCGGCAGCGCGCCGGCGGGCGCGGCCGCCATGCTCGCCTACGGCGCCGGGACGCTGCCCTGGCTCCTCGCCGTGGGCGTGGCGGCGGCGCGCCTGCGCGGCGCGCTTTCGCGCCGGCCGCTGCGCCTTGCGCTCGGCGGCACCGTGCTCGGGTTCGGCGCCTGGGGTCTCGCGCATTCGGCCGAGATCCGCCAGGCGATCGTCTGTTTCTAGGAGGCAACCATGAAAGAAGCGATCCACATCCTCAAGGAAGAGCACCGCTCCATCTCGGCCGTGCTGCTGGGCCTCAAGCACCTCGCCCAGATGGCGCAGGACGCGCGCCTGCGCCCCGAGTTCGCGGTGTTCCGCAGCATGGTGCGCTACACCGACGAGTATCCGGAAAAGCTGCACCACCCGAAGGAGGACCGGCATCTCTTCGCGCGGCTCCTCGAGCGCGCGCCGCAGGCGCGAGCGCTCGTCGAGACGCTGCAGGCGGAGCACGTGCGCGGTGCGGAGCTCATCCGAGACCTCGAGCGCAAGCTCCTCTTTCTCGAGGAAGGCTGGCCGGCGGGCGCGCGCGAGTTCCTCGAGGCGGTGAACGCCTACGCCGAGTTCCACTGGAAGCACATGCGCCGCGAGGAGCACGAGCTGCTGCCGCTCGCGGAGAAGCACCTCACCGCCGAGGATTGGCGCGAGATCGACGCTGCCTTCGCGGCCAACCAGGACCCGATCCGCGGCGTGCAGGAGAAGGACTTCCAGGCGCTCTTCTCGCGCATCGCGCACCTCGCGCCCGCGCCGATCGGCCTGGGCGATCCCTGGAAGCGGGTCCCCGCCTAGCGTCAGCGCACGACGATGACCGGGATCTTCGCGTGCGCGAGCACGCGTTGCGTCTCGCTGCCGAGGAGCAGGCCGCCCAGCCCGCCGCGGCCGTGCGTGGCCATGGCGATGGCATCGCACTTGGCGGCGCGCGCCGCCTTGAGGATCCCGTCGTGGGGATACGGTGCGGTGATCGAGCGCGTGCTGCAGCGCACCCCGGCCGCCTGCGCCGCCTTCTCGATCGCGGCGAGGGCGCGCGCGGCGACCTTCTCCTGGTCGCGCTGGTAGTCGCGCGGCGAGAGCGCCTGGTAGGCGAACGCCATGCCTTCGCCGTACACCGGCGGCGTGTAGGGCGGAATCACGAAAACGCCGGTCACGCGCGCCCCGAGGGAGGCCGCGAGCCGGACGCCCGCCTTGAAGCCCTTGGCGGCGAGGGTGGAGCCGTCGGTGGGAAGCAGGATGTTCTTGAACATGGGGGTCCTTGATTTTTGTCAAAGGGCGGCTGCGCCACGCACGTAGGCTGGACGGCGTGAAGATCGAAAGCGCCGCCGAGCTGTACGTCCAGGCCATGGCGATCGAGCGGGAGGCCGCCGAGCGCTACGCGGAGTTTGCCACGCGCATGGCCGATCAAGGAAACGACGTCCTGGCGGCGCTGTTTCGCACCCTGGCCGCGCCGGGTCCAGGGAGATGGCCGCGGACGAAGACTCGCACATCGCATTGCTCGAGCACGCCATGGCTCGCGCGCACGACCCGTTCGTCGACTGGGCCTCGATCTTCGAGGGCCCGGATCGCGTTCGGCAACAGCCCTGAGGGAGGCCGCATGTACCAGCACATTCTCATCCCCACCGATGGCTCGGAGACCGCCGACAAGGCGGTCGCGGCCGGTATCGAGTTCGCCCGCGAGGCGAGCGCTCGGGTGACGCTCTTCACCGCGGTGCCCGAGTACCAGCCGCCCGGCGAGAGCGAGGCGATGGCGCGCCAGGTGGTCACGCTGCCCGAGCACGAGGAGCGCTCGCGCAAGCTGGCCGAGCGCGTCTTCGCGAGCGGCGTGGCGCGCGCGGCCGCTGCCGGCGTGCCCTGCGACACCGACTACGCCTTCAGCGACCACCCCTACGAGGCGATCGTCAAGGCC
>DATLGR010000331.1:0-12286 GCA_035540415.1 Burkholderiales bacterium
GAACGCGCACCTCTTCCTGCGCGGCGCGCTGCTCGAGCGCGGGCCGTTCGATCCGCGCGCCTCGTGCCACCGCCCGCTCGTGGTGCGCGATGCGCGCGCGACCATGGGCCAGGTGCTCGGCCGGCTCACCGCCGACTGGCCGGCCGGCGTCATCGACAAGGACCTGATCCTGGTGTGGGTCGAGGGCAACCGGCGCATCATCACGGGCTCCGACATCCTCGGCCGGCTGCTGCACAACATCGCGCGGCCGGCCGCCGCATGAGCGCCGCGCTGAGCGCCGCCGGCGGCCTCGCCCTGTTTCTGCTCGCCATGGCGATGATGACCGGCGGGCTGAAGGCCTTCGGCGGCGGCGGCCTGAAGCGCCTGCTCGAGCGCTGGACCTCGACGCCGGCGCGCGGCGTGCTCGCCGGCGCGCTCGTCACCTGCCTGGTGCAGCTCTCCGGCGCGGTGGTGGTGCTCACCATCGGCCTCATCAACGCGGGCGTGCTCACGCTGCGCCAGGGGCTCGGCGTGGTCTACGGCAGCAACGTCGGCACCACCATGACCGCCTGGCTCGTGAGCCTGGTCGGATTCGGCTTCGACATCGATTCCTTCGCCCTGCCGCTGCTCGCCGGCGGGGTGGCGCTGCGCCTCGCGGCGCCCGGCAAGCGCGCTCAGGGTCTGGGCGAGGCGCTCGCAGGGTTCGGCCTGTTCTTCCTGGGCCTGGGCATGATGCGCGATGCCTTCGCCGGCTTCGCCGCCGCGTACGGCGGCACGGTCGCCGCGGCGCAGGCGCTCGGGCTGCCGGGGGCGCTCCTCGCCGGCCTCGTGCTCACGGTGCTCACGCAGTCCTCGAGCGCGGCGCTCGCTCTGGTGCTCACCGCCGCGGCGGGCGGCGTGGTGGGCGTGGAGGCCGCCGCGGCGGCGGTGATCGGCGCGAACCTCGGCACCACGTCCACCGCGGCGTTCGCCGCGCTGAAGGCCACCGCGGCCGCGAAGCGGCTCGCCCTCGCGCACATCGTCTTCAACGCGGTGGCCGCGGCGGTGGCGCTCGCGCTCCTGCCAGGGCTCCTCTGGATCGTCGCCGCCGCGGCCGACGGCGTGCACGCCGGCGGCCGGCCGGCGGTGCTGCTCGCCCTTTTCCACACGGTGTTCAACCTGCTCGGGGTGGCCATCATGCTGCCGCTCACCGGCCGCCTCGCCGCGGCGCTCGAGCGCCTGTTCCGCGCCGGCGAGGACGACATCGCGCAGCCGCGTCACCTCGACGCCACCCTGCGCGCTACCCCGGAGCTCGCCGTGGCGGCGCTGCGCGAGGAGCTCCTGCGCCTGCGCGCGCTGGGGAGCGCGCTCGCCGCGGCGGCCATGGGCGAGGGGCCCGACGCCGACCTGGCGCGCCGCGCCGAGGCGGTGCGCGCGCTCGCCGCGGCGTGCGCTGCGTACGCCGCGGGAGTGGGCACCGAGAGCATGTCGAGCGAGGTCGCCGAGGAGCTCGCCCGCGCCCTGCGCACCGCGCGCTATCTCGAGGAAGCGGCGCGCCTCGCCCCCGACGCCCGCCTCCTGCCGGGCCATCCCGCGGCGGCGGAGGCGCTCGGCCCGGCGCGCGAGTGCATCGCGCTCGCCGCCCGGGCGGTCGACGCGCCGGGGCACGACGCGGAGCGCTCCGCTGCCCTCGAGCGCTTCGAGCACGCCTACCAGCGCGCCAAGGCGGCGCTCGTGGAAAGCGCGGTCGCGCGCCGCGTCACGGTCGATGCGGCGGACGCGCTCCTCGACGCGCTGAGCGGATTGCGCCGGCTGATCGGGCAGCTGGTCAAGGCCGACCGGCTGCTGCGCACGCCGAGCCGGGCGCGGCACATCGAGGCGGCGCACGAGGCCGCTCGCGCCTGACTCCCTCCGGGAACCTGCCGCCCTGGCAAGTCCTAGCGCCGCCCGAACAGCTCCTCGGGAATTCGGCTGCGGATGTCCTTCGGGTCGAGGCGAGTGATGTTCTTGTCGGCCTCGTGCACCACGAGCGCCCGCAGACCGGGGGTGAGCTTGTCGCGCAGCAGGCCGAGGAGCTCCGGCGCCGCGACGATCGCGAGCCGCTCGAATTCGTGGCCCGCGCGGGCGGCTTCGAGCCGCTGCACGATGCGCCCGGCGAACTGGATCGCTTCGTGCTTCTTCGGGCTCACCTCGGCCTCCTTCGCGTGCCGGCCGGGGCCGGCGCTGTCGAAGGTGCGGCCGGGCAGGTCGGACACGAGCTCCTGCTCGCGCAGGCGGGCCTCCGGGTGGGAAAGGACTTCGAGCTCCCGCAGCTCGCCGGTGTCGGCGGCGAAGATGCGGCAGGCGGAGCTGTCGGCGGCGACGATCCACAGGGTACGCATGCCCTCGAGTGTGCAAGAGTGGTGCCCGCCGGAGTTGATCGGGATCAATGGAGGACGCCGTGCCGCAGCAAATCGACCGCAGGAGGATCGCCGCCGCCGGGATCGTGCTCCTCGGCCTGCTCCTGGGGGCGCGCCTGGCGATCGCGCTGCCGCCGCTGCTGTTGATCGCGGTGGCGCTGGTGCTGGGGGCGCTGATCCTGCAGCGCCTGGGGATCGGGCTGCGCGCGCTGCTCGGCCCCGGCGCTTCGGCGGCCGAATGGCGCTACGCCCTGAAGTACGTCCCGGCGGTGATGATCACCTCATTCGGGCTCGCCTATCTCTCGCTCGCGCTGCTCTACGCGGTGGCGCCCGACGCGGTGGCGGAGCGCGTGCGGGAGATGAGCCGCGCCTACCAGGGGCTGCACTTCATCCTCCTCGCGCTGGTGGCGGCGCCGATCTTCGAGGAGCTGCTGTTCCGCGGCATGCTCTTTCCGCTGCTCGCGCTGCGCTGGGGCGCGGCGGCCGCGATGCTGGTGTCGGCGTTCGTGTTCGGCCTGTTCCACCTGAACGTGCTCGGGGCGACGGTGTTCGGGCTCGCGGCGACCGTGTTCTACCTGCGCACCTCGTCGCTCCTCGTGCCGATGGGCGCGCATTTCTTCAACAACGCCATTGCCGTGGGCCTCGCGCTCGCGCTGCCCTCGCCCGAGGCGCCGCCGGAGCTCACCCAGGAGGCGCTGCGCACGAGCCTGTGGCCGGCGCTGGCGATGACGCTCTTCGGCGGCTATTTCGTGCTGCGGCTGCTGCGGCGCAACTGGCCGCCCGGGCTGCCGGCGCCGTTCCGCGCGCTTCCCTGAGGGCTCGCCGCGGCGCCGCGGGTGCGCCGCACCAGCTTCTCGATCTCCACCAGCAGGAACACGAGGAGCCCCACGCCGATGCTCGCGAGCCACTCGGCCGGGCCCAGCGGCTCGGTGTGGAACATGCGGTTCATGAACGGGGCGTGCGTGAAGAGCACCTGCAGCACGACGCAGGCCCCGATCGCCAGCAGCAGCGCCCGGCTGCCGGTGAGCGCCCCGAAGGTCCACGACGGGGCCGCGAAGAACCGCGCGTTGAGCACGTAGCCGATCTGGCCCATGACGAGCGCGTTCACCGCCATGGTCCGGGCGAGCTCGAGCGTGTGCGCGTTGCGGGCCTCGGCATGGAGGAAGAGCGCTCCGGCGCCCATCAGGATCAGCACGCCCACGAACACGCTGCGCCAGATCACGAAGCCGGTGAGCAGCGGCTCCGCCGGGCTGCGCGGGGGCCGGTGCATCAGGTCGCCCTCGGCCTGCTCCCAGGCAAACGCGATGCCGAGCGTGACCGCGGTGATCATGTTCACCCAGAGGATCTGCACCGGCGTGATGGGCAGCGTCATCCCGGCGGCGATGGCGACCACGATGATGAGCGCCTGCGCGACGTTGGTGGGCAGGATGAACAGGATCGCCTTCTTCAGGTTGTCGTAGACGATGCGCCCTTCCTCGATCGCGTGCTGGATGGAGGCGAAGTTGTCGTCGGCCAGCACCATGGCGGAGGCTTCGCGCGCCGCGTCGGTGCCCTTCAGGCCCATGGCGATGCCGATGTCGGCGCGCTTGAGCGCCGGGGCGTCGTTGACGCCGTCTCCGGTCATGGCCGTGACCTCGCCCTGCGCCTGCAGCGCCTTCACCAGGCGCAGCTTGTGCTCGGGGCTCGCGCGCGCGAAGACGTCGACCGCGCTCGCATGCGCGCGCAGCGCCTCGTCGTCGACGGTCTCGAGCTCGCGGCCGGTCATCGACCGGCGCGGGTTTGCGAGGCCGAGGGCGCCGGCGATCGCCTGCGCCGTGAGCGCATGATCGCCCGTGATCATCTTCACGCGGATGCCGGCCCGCTGGCACACGGCCACCGCCTCGATCGCCTCGTCCCGCGGCGGATCGATCAGCCCGAACAGCCCGAGCAGGCTCAGGCCGCGCTCCGCCTCGCGCTCGTCGAGCTCGGCGAGCCCGTGCGGCACGTCCTTGCGCGCGACGGCGAGCAGGCGCTGGCCGCGCTGCGCGATCTCGTCCACGCGCGCGAGCCAGGCGGCGCGGCCCTCGTCGTCGAGATCGCACATCTCGAGCACGCGCTCGGGCGCGCCCTTCACGTAGACGAAGTGGCGGCCTTCGTGGTCGTGGTGCAGCGTGGCCATGTAGCGGCGCTCGGAGGCGAACGGAATCACATCGAGCCGCGGCCGCTCCTCGCTTTCACGCTCGGGATCGAAGCCGGCCTTGTGCGCGAGCACGATCAGCGCCGCCTCGGTGGGGTCGCCCTCGGGGTGCCAGCCGCCGCCCTCGCGGCGCAGCCTCGAGTCGTTGCACAGCAGGCCCGCGCGCGCCATCTCCAGCGCGGCCGGGTACGCCTCGAGCGCGATCTCCCGGCCGCCGATGCGAAAGCCCCCGTGCGGCGCGTAGCCCACGCCCTCGACCTCGATGTCCTCGTGCGCGGTGCGCAGCGTCTTCGCGGTCATCTCGTTCTTGCTCAGCGTGCCGGTCTTGTCCGAGCAGATGACCGTGACCGAGCCGAGCGTCTCGACCGCCGGCAGGCGGCGGATGATGGCGTTGCGCCGCGCCATGCGCTGCACGCCGATGGCGAGCGTTACGGTCATCACCGCCGGCAACCCTTCCGGAATGGCGGCGACCGCCAGGCTCACCGCGGCGAAGAACATCCCGGTCCAGGGCTCGCCCCACACGAGCACCCCGGTGGCGAAAGTCAGCGCCGCCAGGGCGATGATGGCGACGCTCAGGACCCGGGTGAAGGCATCGAGGCGCCGCATCAGCGGCGTCCTGAGCGTCTTGACCTCGGCCAGCATGCTGCTGATGCGGCCGATCTCGGTGGCATCGCCCGTTCCGACCACCAGCGCCTTGGCGCGGCCGGCGGTGACGAGCGTGCCCGAGTACACCATGCTCGCGCGGTCGCCGAGCTCGGCGCCCGCGGGCACCGGCGCGGCGCGTTTCTCCACCGCGGTGGACTCGCCGGTCAGGGCCGCCTCCTGCACCTGCAGGTTCTTCGCGTGGAGCACGCGCGCGTCCGCGGGCACCCCGTCGCCGGCGTCGAGGACCACGACGTCGCCGGGCACGAGGCCCTCGGCGGGGATCTCGCGCACCCGGCCGCCGCGCACGACCTGCGCCTTGGGCGCCAGCATGCCGCGCACCGCCTCCAGCGCGCGCTCGGCGCGGCCCTCCTGGATGAATCCGATGAGCGCGATGATGAGCACCACGCCGAAGATCACGGCGCTGTCGAGCCATTCGCCGAGCCCCGCGGTGACCGCGCCCGCGGCGAGCAGCAGGTAGATGAACAGGTTGTTGAACTGGCTCGCGAGCCGCGCGAGCGCGCTGCGCGCCGCCGGCGGGGTCAGGCGGTTGGCGCCGAAGCGCTCGTAGCGGCGGCGCGCCTCCGCCTCGCTCAGGCCCGCGGCGAGGCTCGCCTCGAGCGCGGCGGCCGCATCCTCGGCCGAGACGGCGTGCCAGTCGCGCTTCAGCGGCAGGTCCATGCGCACTCCGTCATCGCGGATCGATCCATCAACGCTCCTTTAGGCGCCAAGGTACCGGCCGGCGCTTCGGCCGATTTGACGCCAATCAATACTTCGAGCCGCCCGCAAGCTCAAGCCATAATGCGCTGCTGAATGAAATGGAAGCTCGCGGCGCTCGGTACGCTCGTGGCGCTCGGCCTGGCGCTGGAGGCGCTGGAGGTGATCGATGTGCGCGCCGGGCTCGAGTGGGCGCGCGGGCGCGAGGGCGGCTGGCGCCTGGCCGCGGCGATCGTCGCGGCGCAGCTCGCGCTGTTCACGCTCGCCCAGCCCGGCTCGGCGATGTTCTGGGTCGCGGCGCTGCTCTACCCGCCGGTGACCGCCACGGCGATCCTCACCGCCGGCGCCACGGGCGGCGCGCTCGGCGGCTACCTGCTCGCGCGGCGGCTCGCCCGCGGCGACCTCGAGCGCGCGCGCAAGCAGCGCCTCGTGCGGCTGCTCGAGCGCAACGGCGACTTCCTCACCCTGTGCGCGCTGCGCGTGGCCCCGGGCGTGCCGCATGCGCTCATCAACTACGGGGCGGGCGCGCTCGCGCTGCCGCTTCCGCCGTTCGTCGCCGCCACGGTCCTCGGCATCGCCCTGAAGAGCTACGTCTATGCGGCCGCCGTCGCGGCGGCGATCGACGCCGCCACGCCGCGCGAGCTGCTGCGCCCGGAGGTGCTGGCGCCGCTCGTCGCCATCGCCGCGCTGCTGGTGCTCGCGCGCCTCGCGCTCAGCCGCCGGGCAGATAGACGAGCAGCACGGTCCCCAGACGGGCGGTAAGCCCCTGGATCGGCAGCACCAGGCGCTGCTGCCTGCCTTCGCCGGGATGCACCGCGACCCCTTCGCTCTTCAGGTACTCGGCCGGGAAGTGCTCGCCGAAGGGCGTCTCGAGGAACTTGCGGTCGCTCGCCCGGAGCACCTTGCCGTCGTTGTCGGCGAGCAGCACCAGCGTGACGCGCGGGTTCTTGACCAGCTCGGTGAAGTACTGGTCGACCTCGTCGAGGTTGTTGCGCAGCAGGGCGCTGCGCACCGACCAGGCGAGCGCCGAGCCGAAGAGCTGCTGCAGGTCGCGCGTTTCGCGCGCGAGGGTCTCCTGCGCTTCGCGCTGCAAGGCGGCACGCTCGCCCTGGAGCTGCTGGGCGAGCGCCTGGCGCTCCGCGGCGAGGCGCCGCTCGGCGCCCCCGGCCGCGATGCGCCCCCACGCGAACACGATCACCAGGAGCAGAAGCAGCGCCAGGCTGACCCACAGCGGCAGCCGGATGTCGTGCAGCTTCGCGAGCGGCGATCGCTCGCGGGCCGGGGCGTAATCGGCGGGCTGCTGGGCGGCGGGCTTGTCGGTTTCGGGGTCCATGGGGCTCCTCGGGAGTAAGGCGGCTATTCTCGCTCAGCCCCGGCCGCGGGCTCGCCTCCGGGTTCCAGGAGCTTGACGAGCGCGAGGAGCGTGCGGTTCACCGGCGTGCGCACGCCGAGGGCCTCGCCCCTGCGCACGACGTATCCGTTGAGGTGGTCGATCTCGCTTTTCTTGCCGCGCGCCAGGTCCTGCGCCGTCGAGGACAGCTGCCCCGGCATGGTCTGCGCGAGACCCTGCACGACGCCGTGCGGGTCGCCGGGCACCTGCACCCCCGCCGCGCGCGCGACCGCCAGGCATTCGTCCACCACCTCGCGCATCACCGCCGGCACGCCGGCGCCCTGCACGAGCCGCCCGTAGGGAAGCCGGGTGATCGCCGATAGGGCGTTGTAGGCGCAGTTGACGACGAGCTTCGCCCACAGCGCTCCGGTAACGTTGTCGGACACGTCCACCGGTACGCCGGCCGCGCGAAAGGCCGCCGCGATGGCTTCGGATGCGCCGCTGCGTCCGATCAGGAGCTCGCCGCGGCCGTGGTGGCGCACGTGGCCCGCGCCCGCCATCTCCACCGCCACGTACACCGCCGCCGGAACCACCTCGCGCGCGAGCGTCGCAGCGAGCCGCTCGGCGTTGTCGACGCCGTTCTGCAGCGTGAGGAGCGCGGCGCCGCGCTCGAGGAAAGGCGCGAGCGCCCGCCCCGCCGCCTCGGTATCCGGCGACTTCACCGCGAACAGCACGAGCTCGGCGCCGCGCACCCCGTCGGCCCCGGTGCCCGCCCGCGCCGGCACCCGCTCGTCGAACGCCGCCGTCTGCAGGCGCAGCCCCTCGCGCCGCACCGCCTCGACGTGCTGCGCCCGCCCGACGAGCGTCACCTCGCAACCGGCGCGCGCCAGCATCCCGCCGTAGTAGCAGCCCACCGCACCCGCGCCCATGACCGCGATCTTGCGCATCCTCGTGCTCCGATTCTAGCCGCTGGGGGGAGCGATCCAGAATGCGCTAACCGCCGCGATAGGCCTCGCGTCGATGCGCAACCTTGACCACGAGCACAACGAGCCGGATGTCCTGGATTTCGTAGATGATTCGATCGCTCACGAGATCCTCCTAGCAACGCAGTAGCGTAGCTACCCGGCGCTGCCGCGTCCAAGCGTTTTGGCGCCAAAATGGTCCATTGGGCCTTCGCTGCTGCTGATTCCAATGATCGTCCACCTGATCGACGGGACATTCGAGCTGTTCCGGCATTTCTACGGGCAGCGGCGGTTCAACAAGGGCAAGGACGCGCCCTTCGGCGCCGTCAGCGGCGTGCTGCACAGCGTCCTGCAGATGATCGAACAGGGCGCGACGCACCTCGGCGTGGCGACCGACCACGTGATCGAGTCGTTCCGCAACGACCTGTGGCCGGGCTACAAGACGGGCGCCGGCATCGAGCCGGCGCTCTTTGCCCAGTTCCATCCCCTCGAGCGCGCGCTCGCCGCCATGGGCGTGGCGCTCTGGCCGATGGTCGAGCTCGAAGCCGACGATGCGCTCGCCTCCGCCGCCCGGCGGGCCGCCGCCGATGCGCGCGTGGCCAAGGTCTGCATCTGGACGCCCGACAAGGACCTCGCGCAGTGCGTGGACGGCGATCGCGTCGTCCAGGTCCTGCGAAAGGCGAACAAGGTCCTGGATGCCGCGGCGGTGCAGGCGAAATTCGGCGTGCCGCCCGCACGCATCCCGGACTTCCTCGCGCTGGTGGGCGACAGCGCCGACGGCTATCCCGGCATCGCGGGCATCGGCCGCGTCGGCGCCGCCCGCCTCATCGCGCAGCACGGCGCGATCGAGGACTTTCCGGAGAGCGTCCTGGGCGCGCGGCGCGACCAGGCGCTGCTCTTCAAGCGGCTCGCCACGCTGCGCACCGATGCGCCGCTTTTCGAGGACGTGGAGGCGCTCCGGTGGCGAGGTCCGGGCGACGCCTTCGCCGCGTGCGCGGGCGCGCTGGGGGATGCGCGGCTGCTCGATCGGTGCTTGGCGCTCGCCCGACGTGGATAATTGCGCCGACCCAAAGGAGGTGCGATGAGCGACCGATGCGTGCTGTGGGATCTCGATGCGCGGGGCGTGGCCACCGTGACCCTCAACCGGCCGCAGGTGAACAACGCCTACGACGAGGCCCTCATCGCGGGACTGCTCGAGGCGATGGACGCGCTCGGCGAGGCGGCGGGGCTGCGCGCGGTGGTGCTGCGCGGCGAAGGCCGCCACTTCCAGGCGGGCGCCGACCTGAAGTGGATCCGCACGGTCGCGTCGCAGTCGCCGCAGGCGAACGAGCACGCCTCGCGCGCCACGGCGCGCGCCGTGCACCGGCTCAACACCCTGCCGGTGCCCACGGTCGCGCTGGTGCAGGGCGGCTGCTTCGGCGGCGGCACCGGCATCGTGGCCGCCTGCGACGTGGTCATCGCGGCCGAGGACGCGCAGTTCTCGATCGCCGAGACGCGCTGGGGACTCATGGCGGGCATCATCCTGCCCCAGCTCGCCGACGCCATCGGCGCGCGCCAGGTGCGCCGCTACGCCCTCACCGGCGAGCGCTTCGGCGCGCTGGAAGCGATGCGCATCGGCCTCGTGCACGAGGTCGTGCCCTCCGCCGAGCTCGCGGCCGCCGGCGCGCGCATCGTGGATCTGCTTCTGCAGAACGCGCCCGAAGCGAATGCCCAGACCAAGGCGCTCGCCCTCGAGTTCGCCTGGGGCGCGGTGGACGAGCCGACCT
Organism: Burkholderiales bacterium; assembly: GCA_035540415.1. Taxonomy (GTDB): domain Bacteria; phylum Pseudomonadota; class Gammaproteobacteria; order Burkholderiales; family SG8-39; genus SCGC-AG-212-J23. Next base: position 9,951 of record DATLGR010000331.1, read on the forward strand.
TCGAGCGCCTCGTCGCGCAGCACGCCGCCAAGCGCCGCAGCGCCGAGGCGGCCGAGGGCCTGGCCTCGTTCGCCGAAAAGCGCCCCGGGCGCTGGAGGCCTTGAACCTTCGGTACAGAGTCCAACGTTGCGATTCAGCGGCTCATGAGCGAAGCTGCCGGCGCCTTCTCCCGGCACCGGTCGCACACGCCGCAGCGCGGCGGGTCCTCCTCGCCGAAGTAGCGGCGCAGGAAGACGCTGCGGCACTCGGGAGTCTGCGCGTACTCGCGCACCGCGCCCAGGTGCCGCTCGTCGGCGAGGCGCTCGATGTCGAGCCGGCGCGCGAGGTCCTCGGCGCCCGCCTGGAACTGCTCGGGATCCGCCTGGATCGACCACTCCTTGTCGGCGGTCTGCTCGATCAGCCCGAGCTCCTCGAGGCGCGCGCACAGGGCGCGCGCGGCGTTGGCCGGCACGCCGGCCGAGAGCGCGAGGTCCGCGGCGTTCACCGTCCGGCGCTCGCCGGCCCAGGCCTTGAGCGCGCTCGCCACCCGGCGCAGCTGGTCGGGCCGGACGCGGCCCTCCGCCAGCAGGTGGCGCTGCACGTCGAGGTCGGCCGGGTCGAACAGCAGCACGCAATGGCAGGGGCGCCCGTCGCGCCCGCCGCGCCCGGCCTCCTGGACGTACTGCTCGAGCGACGACGGCGTCTGGTAGTGCAGCACGTAGCGGATGTCGGGCTTGTCGATGCCCATGCCGAAGGCGCTGGTCGCCACCATCACCTTGCGCTTCGGGCGCATGAAGCGCTCCTGGGCGGTGGCTCGATCGGCCTTGCCCATCCTGCCGTGGTAATGGTCGGCCGGAATGCGCGCGCGCTCGAGCGCGCGGAACACGCGGTCGACCTCGACGGTGGTGGCGCAGTACACGATCCCCGGCCGCTGCAGGCGGCGCAGCAGGCGCCCGGCGGCCATGAGCTTGGCGCCGCCCTGGACGATGCGCGCCGAGAAGCGCAGATTCTTGCGATGCGGCGGCGCCACCACGAGCACGGGGTCGCGCATGGCGAGGCGCGCCACGATGTCCTCGCGCACGCGCGGCGTCGCCGTGGCGGTGAGCGCGAGCACCTGCGGGTTGCCGAGCCGCTCGCGCTGCTGGCCGAGGCGCAGGTAGGCCGGGCGGAAGTCGTGCCCCCACTCGGAGATGCAGTGCGCCTCGTCCACCGCGAGCAGCGCCGGGCGCGCCGCGGCGATGTCCTGCCCGGCGTGCGCCGACTCGAGCGTCTCGGGCGTCGTGAGCACGACGAGCGGCCCGCCCTTCGCGAGGCGCTCGAGCGCGCTGCGGCGCTCGGCGGCGCGCAGGCTGCTGTCCAGCCGGATGACCGGCAGGCGGCGCCTCGCGAGCGCCTTTTCCTGGTCGGCCATCAGCGCGATGAGCGGCGACACGACGACGGTGGGACGCTCGAGGAGCAGCGCGGTGGCCTGGTAGAGCAGGGATTTGCCGTAGCCGGTGGGCAGCACCGTCAGCACCTCCCGCCCCTCGAGGATGGCGCGCAGCGCCCGCTCCTGCTCGGGCCTGAGCTGCGCGACGCCGAGCTTCTCCCTCGCAACCTGCCGCACCCGCGCGAGCGGATCCGCCGGCCGCTGGCCGCGCCCGCCGCGCCGCCCGCGCCGCCGCCTCTGCCTGCGCCTCGGCTCGCCGATCTCCTGCGTCACGCTTGTTCCCCGAATGGTGGTGCCATACGGTACCGCGAAAGCGCGCCCGACCACTTGCGCTCGTTCGCTGCTGCCCGCGGGCTTCTGTGCGAGCGAAGGTCTCTGGAACCGACCAGCCCTTGGAACCTGCCGTAGCCCGTTGTCGTTAGCTGATGGACGACAATTTCCGCATTTTATTCGCTGTCAGCCGACAAGACGGGGCGACCGGCGCCAGGTCGAGCCGTAGTAAAGTCCGTCCGCGCCGCGATTCGAGCGGGCAGTCCGGGGGGAATGGCATGCAATCGAGGGAGCATTCGTGAGCCTGTCCGCGATCGTCGTGGGGGGCGGGATCGGCGGCATGGCCGCCGCGCTGTGCCTCCAGCGCCGCGGCATCGCCTGCCGCGTGTTCGAAAAGGTGCCCGAGCTGAAGCCGCTCGGCGTCGGCATCAACCTGCTGCCGCACGCGACGCGCGTGCTCCACGAGCTCGAGCTCGCCGACGAGCTGGCGGCCACCGCGATCCAGACCTCCAGGCTGCAGTACTACAACAAGCTCGGCCAGCTGATCTGGAGCGAGCCACGCGGCCTGGGCGCCGGCTACCCGGTTCCGCAGTATTCGGTCCATCGCGGCGACCTGCAGATGATCCTGTACCGCGCGGCGCTCGCGCGGCTGGGCGAA
>DATLGR010000332.1:0-11265 GCA_035540415.1 Burkholderiales bacterium
CGCTCGAGCACCGGAAGAAGGCGGTCCAGTTCTTCCGCTTCGGACACGGGCGCGGCGCCCGGCCGGGTGGACTCGGCCCCCAGGTCGAGGAGATCGGCGCCTTCCTCGGCCAGGCGCTGCGCGTGGGCGGCCGCCGCGCGCGGCTCGAGGAAGCGGCCGCCGTCCGAGAAGGAATCGGGCGTGATGTTGACCACGCCCATGATGAGCGGACGCTCCAGCGGGAGAGCGAATCTCCCGCAGCGGAGCATCACGCCACGGGTGTGGGGGCGGTTTCCCCGGGCGCGCCGGCGTCGCTCGCCGGCTTGGTGGGCGCCGGCGCCGAGCCCGAGGGCTTCGGCGGCCGCGGCGGCTTGCCGGACATGATGTCGCCGATCTGGTCGGCGTCGAGCGTCTCCCACTCGAGCAGGGCCTTCGCCATCGCCTCGACCTTGTCGCGGTTGTCTTCCAGCAGCGTGCGCGCGAGGCGGTACTGCTGGTCGATGATGCGGCGGATCTCGGCGTCGACCTTCTGCATGGTGGCTTCCGACACGTTCTTGTGCGTGGTCACGGCGCGACCGAGGAAGATCTCGCCCTCGTTCTCGCCGTAGACCATGGTGCCGAGCTCATCCGACATGCCCCACTGCGTCACCATGCGCCGCGCGATCTCGGTCGCGCGCTCGAAGTCGTTCGAGGCGCCGGTGGTCATCTGGTTCATGAAGATCTCCTCGGCGATGCGGCCGCCGAAGAGCACCGCGACCATGTTGAGGAGGCGCTCGCGGTCCTGGCTGTAGCGATCCTCGGTGGGCAGCTGCATGGTCACGCCGAGCGCGCGCCCGCGCGGGATGATGGTCACCTTGTGCACCGGGTCGGTCTTGGGCAGCAGGCGCGCCACGATGGCGTGGCCCGACTCGTGGTAGGCGGTGTTGCGGCGCTCCTCCTCGGGCATGACCATGGAGCGGCGCTCGGCGCCCATGATGATCTTGTCCTTGGCGCGCTCGAAGTCGTCCATGTCGACCAGGCGCTTGTTGCCGCGCGCGGCGAACAGCGCCGCCTCGTTCACGAGGTTGGCGAGGTCGGCCCCGGAGAAGCCGGGCGTGCCGCGCGCGAGGATGTCGGGCTTGACGTCGGGCGCGAGCGGAACCTTGCGCATGTGCACCTTGAGGATCTCTTCACGGCCGCGGATGTCGGGCAGCGGCACGACCACCTGGCGGTCGAAGCGGCCCGGGCGCAGCAGCGCCGGGTCGAGCACGTCGGGCCGGTTGGTGGCGGCGATGACGATCACGCCCATCGTCGCCTCGAAGCCGTCCATCTCGACCAGCAGCTGGTTCAGCGTCTGCTCGCGCTCGTCGTTGCCGCCGCCCAGGCCCGCGCCGCGCTGGCGGCCGACCGCGTCGATCTCGTCGATGAACACGATGCAGGGCGCGTGCTTCTTCGCCTGCTCGAACATGTCGCGCACGCGCGCCGCGCCGACGCCGACGAACATCTCGACGAAGTCGGAGCCGGAGATGGAGAAGAACGGCACTTTCGCCTCGCCGGCGATGGCGCGCGCGAGCAGCGTCTTGCCGGTGCCGGGGGAGCCCACCATCAGGACGCCGCGCGGGATGCGGCCGCCGAGCTTCTGGAACTTGGACGGATCGCGCAGGAAGTCGACCAGCTCCGCCACCTCCTCCTTCGCCTCCTCGCAGCCGGCGACGTCGGCGAAGGTCACCGTGTTGGTCGACTCATCCAGCATGCGCGCGCGCGACTTGCCGAACGAGAAGGCGCCCCCGCGCCCGCCGCCCTGCATCTGGCGCATGAAGAAGATCCACACGCCGATGAGCAGCAGCATCGGGAACCAGGACACGAAGATGTTCATGAGGAGCGAGGGCTCCTCCTCGGGCTTCGCCTCGATCTTCACGCCGTACTTGAGCAGGTCCGAGACCAGCCAGATGTCGCCGGGGGAATAGCTCGTGACGCGCTTGCCCTCGGCGGTGGTGGCCTTGAGCTGGCGGCCCTCGATGGTCACTTTCGCGATGCGCCCCGCCTTGACCTCCTCGAGGAACTGCGAATACTCCATCGGGGCCTGCGCCGTCTGGCGGGTGTTGAACTGATTGAACACGGTCATCAGCACCAGCCCGATGACGAGCCAGATGACCAGGTTCTTAAGCATGTTGTTCAAGTACTTGCTCCTTCACTGCACCGCGACAAAGAAGGGGCATCTTACAGGGGCCCCGCCAGCCCTGCCACCCAAGATCCTCAATCCGCGCTCAAGCCGTTCTCTATGGAGCGGCTGATCGCAAGCCTCGCGCCACCACATACGTCTCCGCCGATTCACCCCGGGATGCGGAGGGTTTTACCACCTTGACCGTCCGGAACCCCGCCTTCAGGCGCGCCAGCAACTCGTCGAACGCCTCGCCCTGGAACGCCTTGAGGACGAGCCCGCCTTCGGCCTTGAGCGCCCGCGAGCAGAAATCGATCACGGCCGACGAGAGTTCGAGTGCGCGGGCCTGGTCCACGTTCCCGATGCCCGACAGGTTGGGCGATACATCGGACAGGACGACGTCCGCTTCGTTGCCTTCCACCAGCCTTTTTTCACGGAAGTCGCCCTGAACCACCGTCACCCCGGAGATGGGGACGACGGGCAGAAGATCAATCGCGATCACCCGCCCGCCCGGGCGTACCTTCTCGGCCGCCACCTGCGACCAGCCGCCGGGCGCCGCGCCGAGGTCTACGACGGTCATGCCCGGCCGCAGCAGCTTCTCCCGGCGGTCGATCTCCAGGAGCTTGAAAGCCGCCCTCGAGCGGTAGCCCTTGGCTTGCGCCTGCCGCACATAGGGATCCGTGACGTGCCGGCGCAGCCACTGTTTGCTCGACTTGGCCATGGGGCTGGCGATGATACGACCGCCGGCGCCCCGGCCTACGCGGCGAGAGCGACCGGCGCAGGCGCCGGCACGGCGCGCACCAGGTAGTCGAACGCACCGAGCGCGGCCTTGGCGCCGTCGCCGGCGGCGATGACGATCTGCTTGAACGGCACGGTGGTGGCGTCGCCCGCGGCGAAGACCCCGGGCACGCTGGTCGCGCCCCGGGCATCCACCTCGATCTCGCCGGTGCGGCTGAGCGCGAGCGTGCCTTTCAGCCACTCGGTGTTCGGCACGAGGCCGATCTGCACGAACACGCCTTCGAGCGCCACCGTCTGGTGGGTGCCCGAGCGTCGGTCCTTGTACTCCAGCGCGTTCACCTTGCCGCCCTCGCCGCGGATTTCCACCGTCTGGGCCATCGTGTGAATCGCCACGTTGGGCAGGCTCTTCAGCCGCTCCACGAGCACCGAGTCGGCGCGCAGCGCCGGCGCGAACTCGAGCAGCGTCACGTGGCCGACGATGCCGGCGAGGTCGATCGCGGCCTCGACGCCCGAGTTGCCGCCCCCCACCACCGCCACGCGCTTGCCTTTGAAGAGCGGCCCGTCGCAGTGCGGGCAATAGGCCACGCCCTTGTTCCGGTACTCCTTCTCGCCCGGCACGCCGAGCTCGCGCCAGCGCGCGCCGGTGGCGAGGATCACGCTGCGCCCCGAGAGCACCGCCCCGCTCTCCAGCGCCACGCGGACCAGGCCGCCCGGCTGCTCGGCGGGAATCAGCTTCGCGGCGCGCTGCAGGCGCACGATGTCCACGCCGTATTGGGCGGCATGCGCCTCGAGCGCGGCGGCGAACTTCGGCCCCTGCGTTTCGAGCACGCTGATGTAGTTCTCGATCCCGAGCGTGTCGAGCGTCTGGCCGCCGAAGCGCTCGGCCACCACGCCGGTGCGGATGCCCTTGCGCGCCGCGTAGACCGCCGCCGCCGCGCCCGCGGGACCGCCGCCGACGATCAGCACGTCATAAGGCGGCTTCGCTGCCAGCCCCGCGGCCGCGCTCCGCGCGGCGCCCGAATCCACCTTGGCGAGGATCTCCGCGAGCTCCATGCGGCCGGAAGCGAAGGGCTCGCCGTTCAGGAAGACCTGCGGCACGGCGAGGATCTGGCGCCGCTCGACCTCGTCCCGGAAGAGCGCCCCGTCGATCGCCGTGTGGCGGACGCGCGGGTTCAGCACCGCCATCAGGTTCAGCGCCTGCACGACGTCCGGGCAATTGTGGCAGCTGAGGCTCATCCAGGTCTCGAACACGAGGTCCTCCCCCGGCTCGAGCGCCTTGACCTGCTCGAGGAGCGCCTGCTCCACCTTGGGCGGATGGCCCCCCGCCTGCAGGAGCGCAAGCACGAGCGAGGTGAACTCGTGGCCCATGGGAATGGCCGCGAACTCGACGCCCATGTCGGCGCCCCGGCGGGTGATGCGGAACGAGGGGCGGCGCGCGGCGGCTCCCGCCGCTTCACCCTCGAGCCGCGCCGACACCATCTGCGGGCGCAGCGCGGCGATCTCCTGCAGCAGCTCGCGCATCTGGGCGGCGGCCGGCGAGCCGTCGAGCGAGGCGACCAGCTCGACCGGCTGCACGATGCGCTGCAGGTAGGCGGCGAGCTGCGTGCGGATGGCGTCGTCCAGCATGGTCAGATCTTCCCGACGAGGTCGAGCGACGGGGTGAGCGTCTTCTCGCCCTCGTTCCACTTCGCGGGGCACACCTGGCCCGGGTTCTTCGCGACGTACTGGGCCGCCTTGAGCTTCCTCAGCGTCTCCTTCATGTCCCGCGCGATCGCGTTGTCGTGGATCTCCGCGGTCTTGATCACGCCCTCCGGGTTCACGATGAAGGTGCCGCGCAGCGCGAGGCCTTCCTCCTCGATGTGCACGCCGAACATGCGCGTGAGGCGGTGCGTCGGATCGCCGACCAGCGGGAACTTCGCCTTGCCGACCGCCGGGCTCGTCTCGTGCCACACCTTGTGCGCGAAGTGCGTATCGGTCGTGACGACGTAGACCTCGGCCCCGAGCCTGGCGAAGGCTTCGTAGTGCTCCGCCGCGTCCTCGACCTCGGTGGGGCAGTTGAACGTGAAGGCCGCCGGCATGAAGACGAAGACCGACCACTTGCCCTTCAGGCTCTGCTCGGTGACCTCGACGAACTTGCCCTGACGGTACGCGTGCGCCCTGAACGGCTGCACCGGCGTGTTGACGATGGACAGGGTGTTGATGGGGGACATTGCTATCTCCTATGGATGTATGGCGAATTGATAGATGCCATGCATCCTAGCCGCCGCCCCGGCCCCGATCCATTGAGTTTTCTCGATGGCGCCCTTTAGCGTTGGCTATGATCAATGCACGACCCGGGCAAGGGCGCGCGCCTCGCGCGCCGTCGGCACGCGCAAGTGGGGCTGAAGGGGATGGCGAAGCGAGCGCCGCGCGAGCATGCCGTTCAGCGCGTCGTCCGCGAACGGCGAGTCGCCGAGGCGGCGCAGCGTCCCGCCCTCCAGCGCGGCGATCGGCAGCCCGTCGCGCACCAGCAGGCGATTGCGATGGATCGCCGCCACGCGCGCCTGCGGCGTCAGGACCCCCACCAGGTTGAGCGGATCGGCGGCGCAGAGCACGACGAGCTCGCCGGGCTTCTCGCTCTTGCGCACCGCGCGCAGGCGCCCCACCGCGTCGGGGGCGGCGAACTGCTCGCCGCCGAAGCCGGCGACGAAGCGCCCGCCGCGAATCTCGCCGCGCGCCTCGAGCCGCCGGTAGACCCGCACCAGGTCGCGCCACGGCGGCAGCGTCGATTCGCGCTGCAGGAGCGAGCGGAACACCACGCCGTAGCGCTTGAGAAGCGTGCGCGCCACCGCCTCGACGTCCTCGGTGCGCTCGGCATCGAGGAGCGACCAGCGTCCGGCCGTCTCCACGAGATTCCTTCTCTTCTCGGGCGGCGCGAGAAGGGCCCGCAGGCCGGCGAAGCTGTCCGCGGTCGCCACACCCGCGCCCGCGAGCTCGGCGAGGCCGCGCTCGACGAGCGAAGGCAGCAGTCCGGTCGCCTTCACCAGCTCGCCGAAGAACGACGCGCCTTTTTTCGCCAGGGTTTCGCGCACCGCCGCAGCCTCGGCGCTGAGAAGCCCCGGATCGTGCAGCGCGAGGCCCCAGTGCGCGGCGTGCTCGCGCAGGAGGAGCGAAATGGGCGAGGTGCGCAGCGGCGCCCTGCTCCCGGGCGTGAGCCGCCCCCAGACCACCCGGCCGCTCAGGCACAGGCGATCGAGCTGCTCCGGGCCGTAGTCCGCCACGCGCGCCGGCAGCACGTTGTGCTCCCAGGCCGCCGCCGCCAGCTCGAACCCCTCGAGCTGCTCGACGACCGCGGCGAGACCTTCCGCACCCCGGGCCTGGTCCTCCGCCGCCACATGCTGCCAGTGCAGCAGGAAGCGCATCAGGTCCGCGGCGCTCACCGGCTCGATCTCCGCGCGCAGCCGGTTCAGCGTGTAGCGATGGATGCGCGCAAGCAGCCGGCGGTCGCACCATTCGAGCCCGGAGGACGAGAATCTTCCACGGAGGATGCGGCCTTGCCCCTCGAGGGCGAGCAGCGCCGCGGTTTCCGGCGAAGCGACGGGACCGAGCACCTCGAGGCGGCTTGCAAGGAGCTCGACCGGATCGTCGTCGAGCCGCTCGTGGGCGAACCACGCCTCGCCTTTTTTCACCGCCCGCTCGCCGAGGCTTTCGAGGAGGCGCGCCCAGTGAGGCGCGAGCTCCGTATCCTCGATGAAGCCGGCCACCATGAGGGCGTCGTACATCTCGTCGGGCGTGTTGGCCACCGGCCAGGCTTCTTCGCGCACGCGCGCGATCGCCGCCGGGTCCAGGGCACCCAGGTCGTCGGCGTTGCGCACCTCGGTGGCGCGGCGCGTGTAGACGGCGCGCGTGCGGCGCTCCTCGAGCGGCGCGTCGTCGAGGAAGGTGTAGACGGCCGAATTCAGCAGCTCATGGCTCAGCACCGAGGGCTCCGGCAGATCGCGGGCGACGGTCCGGATCTCGCCGTCGCGCAGCCGTGCAAGCTGCCTTTCCAGGCCGTGGACATCCACGGCCTCCTCAAGGGAATCGCGCAGCGCCTGGTTGACGAGCGGGTGATCGGGAATCTCGCGCGCGCCCGGCAAGTTGTCCTGGCAGGCGACGGCATCCGGGAACACCGCCTGCAGCAGGTCCTCGGCGTACATGCGCTGGAGCTGGTTGGGAATGCGCGCCCCGCCGCGGTTTCTCGGCACGGCGAGCGAAAGCGTGGTGCTCCAGCGCCAGCGCGTCTCGAAGATCGGCGACTGGAGAAGCGCCTGCACCAGGGTCTCGCGCACGGTGTCGGGGCGAAGGTAGCGAAACACTTCCTCGAGCGGGAACGAATGCGCGGCGCCGAGCGACAGGATGACGCCCTCCTCGGTCGCCGCCGCCTGCAGCTCGAAGTTGAAGCCCTGGCAGAACTTCTTGCGCAGGGCGAGCCCCCAGGCGCGGTTGACGCGGCTGCCGAAGGGCGCGTGCAACACGAGCTGCATGCCGCCCGATTCGTCGAAGAAGCGCTCGAGCGCGATCGTGTCCAGGGTCGGCACGACGCCGAGGCTGCGCTTCGCTTCGCCGAGGTAGGCGGCAATCTGCTCCGCCGCCACCTCCGGAAGGCCGTAGTCGCGAACGAGAAGCCCGATCGCGGACCGGAGCTCGCCCTCGCGCCGCGGCGCCTCCGGCCCGGGCAACTCGAGATCCACCGCCGCGCGCAGCCGCGACACCGCCGCGCTCATCTCCTCGCTTCGCGCCGGCGCCTCGCCGAGCCAGAACGGCATCGAGGGCGGCTGACCCTCGGCATCGGCGACGCGCACCACGCCGTTGCCGATGCGCAGGATGCGCCACGAGGTGTTGCCGAGCTGGAAGACATCGCCCGGCAGCGACTCGATGGCGAAGTCCTCGTTGAGAGTGCCGATGAAGTGTCCCTCGGGCTCGAGCAGCACCCGGTGGTCGAACACTTCCGGAATCGCGCCGCCGTTGGTGATCGCGGTCATGCGCGAGCCCTTGCGGGCGCGGATCCTGTTGTGGAGCGCGTCGTGATGCACGAGTGCGCCGCGGCGCCCACGGCGCGTGACATAGCCGCGCGCGAGCATCTCCACGACCTCGTCGAATTCGGCTCTTCCCAGGCCGCGGTAGGGATACGCCGCCTTGAAAAGCGAGAACAGCGCGTCGGCTTCCCATTCCTCCTCCGCCGCCGCCTCGGCGACGACCTGCTGCGCGAGGACATCGAGCGGCTTGTCCGGCACGGCCACCCGGTCGAGCTCGCCGTCGTGCACGGCGCGCACCATGGCGGCGCACTCGATGAGATCGTCGCGCGTGAGCGGGAAGATGCGGCCCTTCGGCACGCCGCTCACCGTGTGGCCGGAGCGGCCCACGCGCTGGAGGAACGTGGCGATGCGATGCGGCGAGGAGATCTGGCACACCAGGTCGACGTGGCCGATATCGATGCCGAGCTCGAGCGACGCGGTCGCCACCAGGACCTTGAGCTGGCCGCGGCGCAGCCGGTCCTCGGCGTCGAGCCGCGCCTCCTTGGCGAGGCTGCCGTGGTGCGCGGCGACGAGCTCGCTGCCCAGGCGCTCGGAGAGCTGGTGCGCCATGCGCTCCGCCAGGCGGCGAGTGTTGACGGTGATGAGCGTGGTGCGATGCGACTCGATCAGGCGCACCAGCCGCTCGTAGATCTCCTGCCACACCTCGTGGGACATGACGGCCTCGAGGGGCGAGCGCGGCACCTCGACGGCGAGGTCGAGCTTCCTCTGGTGGCCTTTGTCGACGATGGCGCGTTCGCGGCTCGTGAGGAAGCGCGCCACCTCGTCGATCGGCTTCTGCGTCGCGGAAAGCCCGACGCGCTGAAGCTTGCGGCCGCAAACGTGGTCCAGGCGCTCGAGCGAGAGCGCGAGATGCGCGCCGCGCCGCGACTGCAGCAGCGCGTGGATCTCGTCGATGATGACCACCTCGGCGGTCTTCAGCATCTCGCGCGAGCGCTCGGCGGTGAGCAGCAGGTAGAGCGACTCCGGCGTCGTGACGAGGATGTGCGGGGGCGTGCGCAGCATCGCGGCGCGCTCGCTTTGCGGGGTGTCGCCGCTCCTGACGGCAGCGGTGATGCGCACTTCTTTCTCCGACAGGGCCCGGATCTCCCGCCGGGGCTCGGCCAGATTCTTGTGAATGTCGGCCGACAACGCCTTGAGGGGCGAGACGTAGATGACGCGCACCTCGTCCGGCAGCTCGCGCTCCAGCCCCTCGCGGAAGAGCCGGTCGATCGACGTGAGGAACGCGGCGAGCGTCTTGCCGGAGCCGGTCGGCGCGGCGATCAGCGTGTCGGCGCCACGCCGGATGGCGCGCCACCCTTCGAGCTGGGCGGACGTCGGCTCGGCAAAGCGGCTCGCCCACCAGCGCTGCAGAACGGGGTGAAAATCCTGGGGTAGCAAGGCGCTCATTTTGACATTAGATTTTCGAATTCATTCATGCCGACCTCCCCCGAACGCCAGGCGCTCAAGGCCCGCGCCCACAAGCTCGATCCCGTCGTGCACATCGGCGCCAAAGGCCTTACCGACGACGTGGTGGCCGAGATCGACCGCGCGCTGACCGCCCACGAGCTCATCAAGGTCCGCGCCGCTGCCCTGGACCGGAACGAGCGCGCCGCGGCGATCGCCTCCATCTGCGAAAGAACGGGCGCCGAGGCGGTGCAGCAGGTCGGCAAGGTCTTCGTGCTCTACAGGAAAAGCGATGCACAAGCCTAGCGGCCTGCTCACCCCCGAAGCACTGCGCGGCATGGTGGCGAGCGGCGAGATCGACACGGTGGTGGCCGGCTTCACCGACCACTACGGCCGCCTCATGGGCAAGCGCTTCGACGCCGAGATGTTCGTCGACGAGGTGGCGAAGTCCGGCGGACACGCCTGCGACTACCTGCTCACGGTCGACATGGAGATGGAGCCCGTCCCCGGCTACGCCTTCGCCAACTGGGAGCTCGGCTACGGCGACGTGCACATGGCGCCCGACCTCTCCACGCTGCGGCTCGCGAGCTGGCTCGAGAAGAGCGCCTTCGTCATCTGCGACGTGAAGAGCGAGAAGACGCACGAGCTGGTGCCGGTGGCGCCGCGCTCCATCCTGCGCCGCCAGGTCGAGGCGGCGAAGGAAGCCGGGTTCAGCGCCCATGCCGCCACCGAGCTCGAGCACTATCTCTTCCGCACGAGCTACCGCGATGCGGCGCGCGAGGACTTCCGCAACCTCGAGCCGGCCGGCTGGTACCTCGAGGACTATCACATCCTCCAGGGCACCCGCACCGAGAGCTTCCACGCGGCGGCGCGACGCCACCTCAGGCGCTCGGGCGTGCCGGTGGAGACCTCCAAGGGCGAATGGGGCCGCGGCCAGCACGAGCTCAACATCCGCTTCGCCGAGGCGCTCGACATGGCCGACCGCACCGTCGTCTTCAAGCAATGCCTGAAGGAGCTCGCCGAGGCCGCCGGCATGAGCGTCACCTTCATGGCGAAGTTCGCCGCCGACGGCGCCGGCTCGAGCTGCCATCTCCACCTCAGCCTTTGGAAAGACGGAAGCAACGCCTTTGCCGCCGACGAGGACACCTTCAGGCACTTCCTCGGCGGCTGGCTCGCGCACGTCCCCGACGTCATGGTCTTCTACGCGCCGACGGTCAACTCCTACAAACGCTATGTCGACGCCTCTTGGGCGCCGACCCGGCTCGCCTGGAGCCACGACAACCGCACCGCGGGCTTTCGCGTCGTCGGCAAAGGCGCGGGCCTGCGCATCGAATGCCGCATCCCCGGCGCCGACTGCAATCCTTACCTCGCGCTCGCCGCCTCGCTCGCCTCCGGGCTGGAGGGCATCGCCAGCCGGACCGAGCCGCCCGCCGCCTTCGCCGGCGACATCTACACCGCCAGGAACCTCCCGCGCGTGCCCTACACCCTCTCGCAGGCCGTGGACGCCTTCGAGAAGAGCGACTTCGCCAAGCGCGCGTTCGGCGCGGACGTGGTCGAGCACTATGCGCACTTCTATCGCACCGAGGCGGCCGCCTTCGACCGCGCCGTCACCGACTGGGAGCGCCGTCGCTACTTCGAGCGCATCTGACTCGAAATCAGGGACAGAACACGTTTTCCATGACCGAAATCAGGGGAGGGACCACGTTTTCTTTATGTCAAAGCCTCGTCACGGTGAAGCAAGGAAAACGTGGTCTGTCCCCTGATTTTGCTTTGAGGGGTTTATGAGACTAAGAGACAAGGTTGCGCTGATTACGGGCGCCGGAAGCGGCATCGGGCGGCAGGCGGCGCTGCTCTTTGCGAAGGAAGGCGCCGCGATCCTCGCCGTGGACGTGAACGACCAGGCCGGTCACGAGACCGTCGCGCTCGTCAAGGGCGCGGGCGGGCGCGCCGCGTACTGTCGCGCCGACG
>DATLGR010000333.1:0-3011 GCA_035540415.1 Burkholderiales bacterium
GCATCGTAGCGCTGCGCGATGTGCGGGTCGCGCGCCGGGTCCCACAGGTCGAGATCGATCCCGTTCAGGATGCCTTCCAGCGCGCCGGCGCGCCGGCGCAACAGCCCGTCGAGGCCGCAGCCGAACTCCGGCGTCTGGATCTCGCGCGCGTACGTGGGGCTTACCGTGGTGATGGCGCCGGCGTAAGCGATCCCGCCCTTGAGGAAAGACAGGCGGCCGTGGAACTCGACGCCTTCCATGTGAAAGCAGCCCTCCGGCAGCTCCAGCGCCGCCAGGAGCCCGGGGTCGAAGTTGCCCTGGAACGCGAGGTTGTGAATCGTCAGCACGCTGGCGGCGCCCCCGGCGGCCTTGAGGTGCACGCAAACGAGGCCCGCGGGCCAGTCGTGGCCGTGCACGACCTGCGGTTGCCAGTCGAGCGGGCTCGCCGCCCCGCCCAGGAGCGCGGCGGCCTTTGCGAGCGCGCCGAAGCGCAGCGCGTTGTCCGCCCAATCGCGGCCCTCGGGGTCGAGGTAGGGGCCGCCGTCGCGCCGGTAAAGCGGCGGGCAGTCGAGCGCGAGCAGCCCGTCGCCCTCGACGAGCCGGACATCGAAGCCGAGGAGCCGCAGACGCGCCCGCTCGCGCGCCCCGGCGAGATTCTCCAGCACCGCCGGATAGCCCGGCAGCAGGGTCCGCACGTCGATGCCTTCGGCGCGCAGCGCGCGCGGCAGCGCCGCGCTCACGTCGCCGAGCCCGCCCGTCTTGGTCATCGGCGCGCACTCGGACGTGACGAGCAGCGCGCGCAGTTCCGCGCCCTCCGACACTACGAGCGAAACGCGCCGGCGATGGTGTCCTGGATCGCGCGGGCCGCGGCGCGGGGATCGCTCGCCGCGCGGATCGGACGGCCGACGACGATGTAGTCGGCCCCGGCGGCGAACGCCTGGGCGACGTCGACGGTGCGCTTCTGGTCGTCGGCCGGCTTGTTCTCGACCGGGCGGATGCCCGGCGTGACGACGAGCAGCCGGCTCGCGAACTCGGCCTTGAGGCGGGCGGCCTCCAGGCCGGAGGAGATCACGCCGTCGCATCCCGCCTCGATGGCGCGGCGCGCGCGCGACAGCACCAGCCGCTCGACGTCGCACGAAAACCCGAGGTCGTCCAGGTCGCCGCGGTCCAGGCTGGTGAGCACGGTCACGGCGAGAATGCGCACCTCGCCCTTCTCGGCCGCCGCTGCCTGCATCATCGCCTGATTGCCGTGCACCGTGGCGAAGCTCACGCCGCGGCCGCGCAGGTTGGCGACCGCGCGGCGCACCGTTTCCGGCACGTCGAAGAACTTGAGGTCGACGAAGACTTTGCTGCCGCGGGCGACGAGCCAGTCGACCAGCTCGAAGTAGCCCCCCGCCATGAAGAGCTCCAGCCCCACCTTGTAGAACCGTGCGGCGTCGCCCAGCCGCTCCACGAGGGCGCGCGCCTCGGCGGCCGTGGGGACGTCCAGCGCCACGATAAGGCGCTCTTCTGCGGGAATCCGGATCACGGCCTAGGCTCCTGCATCACGGCTTGCCCTCTCCTTGCGAGTAAGCCTGCAACGATAACCCGAGATCCAGCTGGGGCAGGCCCAGCGCCTCCCCGTCCAGCACGAAAACGCGGTACACGTCCGCAATGCGGATCGTCGCCGGGTCGCGCGCCAGGATCCATCCATCCTTCTCCGTCGGTGCGGTCCAGCCCAGGCGCGCCATGCGCTCGAGCACCCGCTCGGCCCGGTAGGGCAGCACCCGCATGCGGCGGGCGAGGTGGCGCAGCCGCATCACGGTGCCCGCGCCTTGCGCGCGCACGAGGATGGCGAGCACGGTCAGCGCATCGGCAAAGTCCTGGCCGGGTATGCGGCGGCGCTCGTGGATTGCGCCGGCGTAGCCCGGCAGGACCGCGGTGAAGGCCGCGCCGGCCAGCACGATGAGCCAGGAGAGATACAGCCAGATGAGGAAGATGGGGATGGTGGCGAAGGCGCCGTAGATCAGCCGGTAGGTGGGAAAAATGCCGATGTACAGCGCGAATCCCCACTTCGCGAGCTCAAAGACCGCGCCGGCGATGACCGCGCCGAAGAGGGCGTGGCGCAGCTCCACGTAGCGGTAGGGCACCACCGCGTAGAGCAGCGTGAATGCCGCGCAGGTGAAGACGAACGGCAGCACGGCGAGCACGCGCTCGGCGAGCTCGTGCAGGTTGAGCACGCCGAACGAAGCGCCCACCGCGAACGTGGTCGCGGAGAGGCTGCCGCCGATCAGCACCGGCCCGAGGGTGAGCACGCCCCAGTACATCAGCACCTGCAGCAGCAGCGGCCGGCGCCGCTCGACGCGGAAGATCCGGTTCAGCGCATCGTCGATCGTCAGCATGAGCATGACGGCGGTGATGAAGAAGAACCCCATGCCGATGGCGGTGAGCCGCCCCGCCGCCTCGGTGAACAGCTGGATCTGCTCGCGGATGGTCTCGATGCCGCGCGCATCGGGCAGGAAGTTTTCGAAGATGAACGTCTGCAGCGCGTCAACCGCCTCGTCGAACACCGGGAAGGCGGTCGAGGCGGCCAGCACGACCGTGAAGAACGGCACCAGCGACAGCAGCGTGGTGTAGGTGAGGCTGGCGGCGGTCAGGAGGGCCCGCTCGTCGTAAAAGCGGTGCGCCACGGCCAGGCAGAAGTCCGCCAGGTCGCGCAACGGACGCAGGCTCATCGAAGCCTTTTATCATAAAGGCCCGTGGCGCCCATCCTGGTCCTCTATTACAGCGTCGGCGGCTCCGTGCGCCGGATGGCGCAGCTCGTCGCCGAGGGCGTCGAGCGCGTGCCCGGCGCGCAGGCGCGCGTGCGCACCGTGCCGCGCGTGGGCACCGGGATCGAGGCGCCTGTGGCGCGCGTGCCGGACGCGGGCGCCCCGTACTGCGAGCTCGCCGACCTGGAGCAGTGCGCCGGGCTTGCGCTCGGCAGCCCGACGCGCTTCGGGACCATGGCGGCACCGCTGCAGCACTTCCTCGAAGGCACCAGCCTGCTGTGG